>JAWWDH010000095.1:0-10048 GCA_033720015.1 Pseudomonas sp. | reverse complement strand
GCCGTACTCTGCCTTGGTTGGCGCAGTCGCACAGTCAGGTACGCCATGGGCCTCCGCCCCCAAGGCCAGGTGGCTGCGCTAGATGCCCTTGCCCAGCAACTGCCCGTTAACGGTTTCACCGTATAGGTTTACCCCGTCATTGGCGTGGTATTTGTCGCGGGTTTTTTCTACTGAACCATCGATTAAACGCGGATCCTGAGGTCGCTCATGGCTGTTGATAAATGCCGCTACATGCCAGGCGTCCTCATTTGACAAGGTGCCGCCTTTGCCCAGCGGCATGTTCTCCTTGATGAACGCTGCTGCGGTGTTGATCCGGTGCATGCCGGCGCCCCAGTTGAATGAATCTGCCCCCCACAGTGCTGGGAACACGTAATCCTTGCCGGCCTTCTGCCCCTCGCCATTGTTGCCGTGGCACACAGCGCACTGGGCGGCGTAAACCTTCTCACCTTGAACAAGGTCGAATCCGCCCTTGGGCTCCGGCACTTCCGGATAGGCGCGGCCTGGCAGTTCTTGCCCGGTGGGTGCGCCGGTTGCAAGCCAGTAGGAGTATGCCGTGAGAGCAGCGATAACCGGGCCGGTCGCTTCAGGGGCTTTGCCGTTCATGCTGAATTGGAAGCAGCCCTGTAAACGCTCGGCGTAGCTGTTCACTTTGTCGTTCTTCTTGCGGTACGCCGGGTACATTGAGTATGCGGCCCACAGCGGTGCAGAGTTGGCTTTGCGGCCCTGTTCAAGGTGGCAGTTGGTGCATGCCAAGCCGTTGCCTACATAGGCGGGTGCGTGTTTTTTAGTGTCGACGAAGATTGCGCGGCCTTCCTGTACCAGCTTGCCAAATGCGTTGTCTGGCAGCTCGCTTTCCTTCGGGGGCTGGAAGTACTGGCTGCTGGCAGGCTCACCTGCGGTGGCGAGGATTTGCGATTGATCATCCATGGCGATGTCGGCTGCATGAGCAGGTATGGCAAGGGCGATTAGCAACAGGGCGCTTGGCTGAGTTCTCATTTTCCTGCTCCTGTTTCGGTCAAGTTGGCGAAGTACTCCGATACGGCTTTGACTTCGTCCTGGCTGAGACTGCGGGCAATGTGCCCCATCAGGTCGTTCGGATCATTCTTGCGAGTGCCTTGTTGCCATGCGACCAGCTGCGCAGACAGGTATTGGGCGGACTGTCCGATAAGTGGCGGGAAAGCGTTGCCGACACCCACGCCGCTTGGTCCGTGGCAGGCCACACATTCCGGAATATTGCGCTCCCAGGCTCCGCGCAAGGCAAGCACGGCACCCGGCCCCTCGGCTAAAGCATCGCGGCTGATAGGTTCGACTTGCGGCCGCGGCTTGTTGGCGAGCAGGGCCATGACAGCGTCCGCTTCCTCTGGGCTCAAGGCTGCGGCGATAGGTTGCATGATTGGATTGGCGCGCTGACCGGAGGCGAAATCGGCCAACTGTTTTTTCATGTAGTCCGCGGACAGCCCAGCAAGCCGTGGGAACCCGGCTGCGGCCAGACCTTCACCCTCGGCTCCATGGCAGGTGGCGCATGCCATCGCGGCAGGGTTGCTACCTCCTTTGCTATAGACAGCGGCCGGATCGGCGGCCTGGGTCGGCACGGTTAGCGCTAAAAGCAGCCCGGCGATGGGCCAGCGAGCGACGTTCATGTAGCCTCCACATCATTATCAGGTAACGGCAAAAAGCCGCTCAGCGGTGGATTAAGGTTTCACGCAGAGCGTTCCATAAATGGCTTCAGTGGCCGGGGATGGGGCGATCCTCGCAGCTGTTTCCGGCAGGCATTTCAGCCGCCAGCGTCAGTTCGCCATGCGCTGTTTATTGACCTTAGACGAAAGACGTTCGCTCGAGTCCAGTTTGCTTGCCTTTGGCACTTGAAAAGGCAAGGATCGAACGTTGCCATGCTCTTGGCTGGGGGCATCGAGTCGTCTGCATGCTGTCATGTGGAACGATCTTCTGAATGAGTCGTTATTCACGATCAGGTTAAGTTTCGCGCTGACTTTTCAAGGGGTTAACGTTAGGCCCAGCCAGGCAAATGCGCTGATGAAATAAGCATGCGGCGTTGCAGCTAATAGCAGGAAAGTACAGCGCTAGACAGCTGTTAATCCAACGCAGTGGTAATACAAAAATAAGGAAGTGCAATTATGTTGGGCAATTTCGGACTGTTTTTCGGTCTTGCGTTACTGATCTGGATGGCTTTGCGCGGCATTAATATTTTAATTGCGGCGCTGCTGTGTTCGCTGGTTATCGCCCTCACCAATGACCTGGCGATCCCGAAAACCCTACTCGAGTATTTTCCCTTTGGGCCGCTGGGTGCTTTCTCCTTTGCCGGTAAGTTTTTTGTCCTGTTTCTCTGTGGGGCGATCTTCGGCAAGGTGATGGCCGCCAGCCAGGCGGCCAGCAGCATTGCCCAGGCCATTACGCGCAGCTTGGGCATTCAACGCACGCTGTGGGTGACGGTGGCGGTCTGCGCCTTGCTGACCTACGGAGGTGTAGTGGTGTTTGTAGTGATTTTCACCATGTACCCACTGGGCATCACCTTGATGCGCGAGGCCAACCTGCCCAAGCGACTGTTCTGTGCTGCGGCTGCACTGGGCTCGGGCACGTTCACCATGACGGCACTGCCGGGCTCGCCGTCGATCCACAACGTGATCGCCTCCAACGCCCTGGGCACCGATCTGTTTGCGGGGGCAGGGATTGGCCTGCTGGCCAGTGCGGTGATGATCAGCCTCGGTATGCTGTATATGCAGCGTGAGTGGCGGATTGCCCGCGAGCGTGGTGAAGGCTTCGAGGCCAATGCGCAGGATTTGCGCATGGAGCAGATGGCAGGTGAGCCTGGCTCTGGACCACATTGGGGCATGGCGCTGTTGCCGATTGGGGTGGTGCTGGGCGTGATCATGCTGCCGCGCTTGCTGCTGCTTGGCGGGGTGGGCGCGGGTGAGGGCATGCTCAGTCAGCTGCTGAGTTTCAGCCAAAGCCAGCCGATCATCTGGCCGAGTTTGGCGCTGGTGATCGCCACGCTGAGCGCCATCGTGCTGTTTCCGGCGTTACGCCGTAATACCTTCGCGCTGCTTGGGCAGGGGGCTGACGACTCGATCATGCCGCTGCTTAATACGGCTGCCGTTATCGGCTTCGGCAGCGTGGTCACGCAAACGGCTGGATTCAGTCACTTCGTGGCCTGGGTGCTGTCGGTGGACTTGCCACCGCTGCTGTCCATTGTCGCCTCGGTCAGTGTGGTGTCAGGCATTGTCGGCTCCTCCTCCGGCGGGCTGCAGATCTTCATGCAGACCCTGGCACCCAAGTACCTGGACATGGGTGTGGAACCAGAAATCCTCCACCGGATCGCCAACATAGCCGCTGGTGGCCTGGATTCGTTGCCCCATTGCGGCGCTGTGATTGCCATGCTGATGATCATGGGCCTGAACCATAAACAGGCTTACAAAGACATCTTTGTCGTGACGGTGCTGATTCCGGTTATTGCGGTGTTTGTCTGCATCGGCGTATTGGGCCTGATGGCCAGCTGATGACTCTGCAGCGACGGCTATAGCTGTCGCTGCAGTAGACCATTGCCGATATCAGCTGCTTCGCCGCGCCTGTGACACTGTTTATGGCATCTGCTCCGTATTTTTCCTCGGGAACTGCAACTGTTACGCTCTCCGTGCCGCGGGCATAGTGTGGCCGGCGATAACGTTAAGGTCGTCGGTATAGCCATGCGAGCGGTGTCGCCTTTCGGGTGAGGCTGTGTGGCGGTTGCGTGCATTGGCAAGCTGGGTGACCAGCTCAGCTAGGTGCGCCCGTGGGTTTTTGCTGCGTTTGCGCAGGCGCGGGTAAGTCCAGCGCGGCTGCGGCCAACGAACTACCCGGCATGGGTGTGGTATATGGGCGGTCGGCGATTGAACCGCGCCGCTGTTGCGCCATTGTAATTAAGGAGTTTTCCATGGTGTTAAAAGGGCTGACCTGGCTGGTCCTGTTGCAAATCGTTGGTAGCCTCATCAGTGAGTTAGTGTTGCCCGTGCTGCCAGGCAGCGTGATCGGGCTGCTGCTGTTATTTGCCTATTTGATGCTGAGTGGCGAGGTCAGTGAGCCGCTGAGCCAGGCCACCAGCACCCTGTTGCAGTACCTGCCGCTGCTGTTCGTGGTGCCAGCTGCCGGCATCATGGTGGCCAGCGATGAACTGCTCGCCGACCTGCCGGCGATCATGGCGGCGTTGTGCCTGTCGTTACTGGTCACGGTGCCGTTGTGTGGCTGGATGATGCAGCGCCTGGCGCAGCGTGTGGAGCAGCGCGCGGAGGGTGATCATGAGTGAGTTTTCCTGGCTGACGGTGGGCCGTCTGGTGGTCGATCACCCGCTGTTCCCCGTAGGACTGACGCTGCTGGCGTTCCAGTTTGCCTTGTGGCTGTACCGGCGCAGTGGCTGGCTGGTGCTGCAACCGGTGATGGTTTCCATGTTGCTGGTGGTGGGCACGTTGCTGGCTTGTGGCATGGACTACGCCACCTACCGTGCAGGCGCTACACCAATTGCCTTCCTGCTCGGCCCGGTGACCATCGCGCTGGCGGTGCCTTTGTACAACAACATCAAACGTATTCGCCTGCTGGCCATGCCGGTACTGCTGACCGTACTGGTCGGCGGTACGCTGACGGTCATGTTGACGCTGTTGATTGCCCATAGCATGGGCGCGCAACTGCCGGTGCTGGCGAGCCTGTCAGGCAAGTCGGTGACCATGCCCATTGCCATGCTGGTGGCCGAGCAGCTCGGCGGTCTGGCGTCTTTGGCTGCGGTGTTCGTCATGCTGACTGGGGTCATCGGTACCGCATTGGGCCCCTGGCTGCTGGGGTTGTTTAAGGTGACCCACCCGGCGGCGCGTGGCCTGAGTTACGGCATCAACGCCCATGCCATCGGCACGGCGCGGGCGCTGGAGGAAAGCTCGGAGTGTGGCGCTTTTGCCGCGCTGGGCATGAGCCTGCTCGGGGTTATCAGCGCGGTGTTGCTGCCGTTGTTGATGGGCTGGGTGTTGGCCGGCCTCTGATCCGTGAGTTGCTGTTGCGGGGCGCGGTGTGCGTCCCGCAGGCCTCTAGGGTTCAGCTCATGCGGGCGGCGCGCCATGGCCTGGAGCAAGCGTGGTTGCCTGCAGGGTGTTCGCCACCTCACTCGCCACGAACTCGCGCATATGTTGCATAAAGCTTTCCTGAATCCGAGAAGGGCGGCTCTGCGCTGACATCAGCATGCTGAAGTCCACCTCAACAGCCGGCTCAAACGGCCGAAACACAATGCCGTCGCCGCGGTATTCCAGCGCGCTGATGGTGTCCACCAGCGCCACCCCGGCGCCTAGCTCCACGAAGGCGCACATGGATGCCGACAATTGGGTTTCCAGTTGCAGCTGCCGGGTCACCCCATGGGCGTCGAAAATGGCATCCAGGTGGTGCCGCGAGCCGACTGCCTGAGGGTAGGAAATAAACGCCTCACCCTCGAGGTCTTCGGGCACTACCACGGCTTTATCCTGCAGGCGGTGGCCGCGAGGCAGGGCGCAGAGCATGCTCGAACGCAGCAAACGCTCACCCCGTGGGCTGGGGTAGGTGTTGGGTTCCGCGATAAAACCCAGATCGCAGCGCTGGCCCACGACCTGATCCACCACCTCGCGTGAGGGCAGCACCAGCAGGCTGATTTGCGCGTGCTGATGCTGCTTGGTAAACGCATGAATGGCCCTGGGCAGAAAGGACAGGCCCATCACTGGCGCGCAGGCTAGATGCAGCGAGCCGCGCGTCAGGCTGCCAATCTCCTTGGCGGTGCGGGCGATGCGCTCCACCCCCAGCAGCGAGCGCTGCACCTCTTCATACAGCACCAGCGCATCGGGCGTTGGATGCAGCCTGCCTTTGATGCGCTCGAACAATAGAAAGCCAATGTCCTCCTCCAGCGCCGCGATCAGCCGCGTCGCGGCGGGCTGGGAGATGTGCAGCATTTCCGCGGCACGGGTCACCGTCTGCCCGAGAATGACTGCGCGGAAGGCCTCAAGCTGTCGTAGGTTCACTGTGGAGTCCATAACAAAAAGACATAGGCTAGCGAAAATAAAGCATTTCTAACCTGCAGGTAAGCCTCCTACCATCGGCTTAATCTAAATAGTGATCTTGAGTCTACTGGGCTCAAGGCCATGGTCACCCTGCAGCAATGGCCGAGACGCACCCTATGCATAAAACACAGACGACAGTCATTGGTGGTGGCCTGTTAGGCATGGCCACCGCGTATGGCTTGGCTCGGCTTGGGCAAAAAGTCTGCGTGCTGGATGAAGGTGATACGGCATTTCGCGCCTCGCGCGGTAACTTCGGCTTACTTTGGGTGCAGGGCAAGGGCTACGGCATGGCCGCCTATGCACGCTGGACCCGCCAAGCGGTTGCGCTGTGGCCGGAGCTGGCCAGCCTGCTGCTGGCGGAAACCGGCATTGACGTGCAGTTGCGCCAGGCCGGCGGTTTCCAGCTGTGTTTATCCGAAGCCGAGCTGGCAGAGGAAGTACGCCGCCTGCAGTGGTTAAAAGAGCAACTCGGCGACTACCCCTTTGAAGTGCTGCGGGGCGTGCAGCTGAGCCAGCGTCTACCAGGGGTTGGTCCGGCGGTTGTTGGCGCGTGCTATTCACCGATGGACGGTGATGTGAACCCGCTCAAGCTGCTGCGCGCCCTGCATCAGGCCTGTCAGCTGCATGGCGTGCACCTGCTCAGTGGCCATAAGGTCATGGGTATCGAGGCGGGTGATAACGACTTTGTCGTCACGGCGGGCGAGCAACAGGTACGCAGTGAACAACTAGTGCTGGCCGCCGGGCTCGGTAATCGCGAGCTGGGCGCGCACCTCGGCCATGCCGTACCGCTGCAGCCTAGCCGTGGACAAATTCTCGTCACCGAGCGTGTCGAGCCTTTCCTCAGCCACCCGACCTCCACTGTACGGCAGACCGACGAGGGCACCGTGCAGTTGGGCGATTCGGCAGAGTCGGTGGGCTTTGATGATGGCACCAGCACCGCGGTCATGGCCGACATCGCTGATCGCGCGGTACGCAGTTTTCCACGTCTGGGCAATGTTCGCCTGGTCCGCGCCTGGGGCGCACTGCGGGTACTGACCCCGGACGGCTGCCCGATTTATCAGGCATTAAGCAAAGCGCCTGGCGCCTACCTGCTGTCCTGCCACAGCGGCGTCACCCTGGCCGCTATTCATGCATTGCGCCTGGCACCCTGGATCGCCGGGAAGATCGCGCTGCCCGAGGTGGCCGCGTTTAGTCTGAACCGCTTCAACTCTGCTCCCGAGGTGCGCCATGCCGGCTGACAGCCTATTTATCCAGCTGCCCACGGACAGCCCCTGCGTGATGATCGAATTTGAAGGCCAGCCACTGGCCGTGCCTTCCGGTATCTCTGTGGCCGCCGCCTTGCTGGCGAGTGGCATTCGCCATACCCGCAGCACAGCGGTCAGCGGCGCACCGCGCGCGCCCTATTGCATGATGGGCGTGTGCTTTGAATGCCTGGTGGAAGTGGACGGCGTGCCCAATTGCCAGGCCTGCATGGTGACTGTCAGCGACGGCCTCAAGGTGCGTCGCCAGCAGGGGGCGCGGGCGTTGAGCGCGCTGGCTGAAGAGGGCGCGCACGATGGCATCTGAACGTATCGACCTGCTGATCATCGGAGCCGGCCCTGCGGGCATGAGTGCGGCCGTCGAGGCCCGCCGTCATGGTCTCGAGGTGCTGGTATTGGACGAGCAGCCAAGCCCTGGTGGCCAGATCTACCGCAACATCCGCGAGAGTGATCCGCAGCGGCTGGCGATATTGGGTGATGACTACAGTGCCGGCCGCCGCTTGGCCGATGAATTTATCGCCAGTGGCGCGCGCTATGTGCCTGGCGCGGCCGTCTGGCAGGTCGGCGAGCAGTGTCAGGTGCATTACCTGCTTGAGGGGCGCAGCGTTGTGGTCCAGGCACGTCGGCTGCTGATCGCCACCGGAGCCTTCGAGCGGCCCATGCCGATACCGGGCTGGACGTTGCCAGGGGTCATGAGCGCCGGTGCCGGGCAGATCCTGCTCAAGAGCGCTGCGCTGCTGCCCGCCGGCCCCGTGGTGCTGGCCGGCTGTGGGCCGCTGCTGTATTTACTGGCGGTGCAGTACCTCAAAGCGGGTATTCAGTTGTCGGCCCTGGTGGACACCGCCGAGCGCCGCGACATTCTGCAGGCGTGGCGACATATCCCGAAAGCCTTGCTCGGCTGGCGTGATCTGCTCAAGGGCCTGTCGCTGTTGGCGAAACTGCGCCTGGCCAAACTGCCCCACTACCGAGGGGCGCGAGCACTGCGCATCGAAGGCGCTGAGTGCGCCGAAGCATTTTGCTTCAGCAGCGGCGGCAAGGCCCATCGCTTACCCGCCAACCTGGTGTTGCTGCATCAAGGTGTGGTGCCGAATACCCAGATCAGTTGGTCCCTGCGCATGCGCCACCAGTGGAGCGATGCGCAACTGTGCTGGCGTGTCGATCGCGACCAGTGGGGCGAAACCAGCCTTGCCGGAGTGTTTGTCGCCGGCGACGGTGGTGCCATCGGCGGTGCGCTGGCGGCGCGCGAGCAAGGTCGGCTGGTGGCTCTGGCCGTGGCCAGCCAGTTGCAACGGCTGGATGGCGCGCGTCGCGACCATTTAGCCCGTGAGCCTCAGCGCGCACTGGCGCGCTGCCTGGCCGCCCGGCCGCTGATCGATGCCCTCTACCGTCCGCAGGCGGAGAACCGCATTCCCCACAACGAGGTGATCGTCTGTCGTTGCGAAGAGGTCACCGCCGGCCAGGTTCGCGCCGATGTTCGCCTCGGTTGCCTCGGCCCCAGCCAGGCCAAGACGTTCAACCGCTGCGGCATGGGGCCTTGCCAGGGCCGGTTGTGCGGCCTGAGCGTTACCGAAGTTATCGCTGCGCAGCGCCAGGTGTCGCCATCTGCGGTTGGCTACTACCGCGTTCGCCCACCGTTGAAGCCCATCACACTCGCCCAGCTGGCGAGTCAATCCAGTCACGACCTTAGTCCGGAGACGGCATGAGCAGCATCAAACGTATCGACAGTAACGCCAAACTCAGTCGCGTGGTCGTCCATCAGGGCGTGGCCTGGCTCAGCGGCCTGGTCGCCGCCGATTGCAGCCAGGACATTCGTGGCCAGACCCGCCAGGTGCTGGCGCGGCTTGATGAACTGCTCGCCTCGGTTGGCAGTGAGAGAACTCGGGTGCTCAGCGCCCAACTGTGGATGAAAGACATGAGCGCAGATTTTGCCGCCATGAACGAAGAGTGGAGCGCCTGGTGTGCGGGTGAGCCGCCGGCGCGCGCCACCTGCCAGGTGACGTTTGATGATCCCGATATTCGCCTTGAGCTGATCGTTACTGCAGCCGTCTGAAACTGCTGGCTAAGCCCCGTTTTACAACAACAATAGAAGTGGAGCCTCAACATGAACCAGAAACTAAGCCTGACCACCCTCGGCCTGACCACCCTCGGCCTGACCGGCCTGATCGCCTTTTGCAGCAGCGTCCAGGCCGCAGGTGACAGCCTGCGCTTGGGTATCGAGGCGGCGTATCCGCCTTTTGCTTTCAAAACAGCCGATAACCGCATCCAAGGTTTTGACTACGACATTGGCGAAGCCATCTGCACGGAAATGCAGGTGCAGTGTGAGTGGACGGAAGTCGAATTCGACGGCCTGATCCCATCGCTCAAGGTGCGCAAGATCGATGCCGCCATCTCCTCCGTGTCGATCACTCCGGACCGCCTCAAGTCGGTCGACTTCAGCAACAGCTACTACCGCCTGCCCGCCAAGATTGCGCACCGCAAAGACAGCGGCATCCAGGCCATCCCGGCTGATCTTGCCGGCAAGCGTGTTGGCGTGCAGCGCTCGACCAACTTCGACCGTTACGCCACCGAGTACTTTGTGCCCGCCGGTGCCGAGATTGTCCGCTATGGCAATCAGAATGAGGTGTTTCTCGATCTACTGGCCGGTCGCATAGACGTGACCCTTGCCGGCTCGGTAGCGATTGAGGAAGGCTTGCTGAATAAACCTGAAGGCAAGGCCTTCGAGTTTGTCGGCCCGAG
>JAWWDH010000094.1:0-10084 GCA_033720015.1 Pseudomonas sp. | reverse complement strand
GGGCATTATCGTCCATAACTGGAAGCCTGCCATGAACCACAAGGCCGAGGCACATTTCGTGCCCCTGAATATCGCGGTTTTGACCGTTAGCGACACCCGCAGCCTGGAAACCGACACCTCCGGCCAGCTGTTTGTTGACCGCCTGCAGGCCGCCGGCCACCAGCTCGCTGCACGGGCCTTGCTGAAGGATGATCTGTACAAAATTCGCGCCCAGGTGGCCACCTGGATTGCTGAGGATCAGGTGCAGGTGGTGTTGATCACCGGTGGCACTGGCTTCACCGGTCGCGACAGCACGCCAGAAGCGGTGAGCTGCTTGCTGGATAAGCAGGTGGATGGTTTTGGTGAGCTGTTCCGGCAGATTTCCGTGGCAGATATTGGCACCTCCACTGTGCAATCCCGAGCTTTGGCCGGGATGGCCAATGGCACCCTGGTGTGCTGCCTGCCGGGCTCGACCAACGCCTGTCGCACGGCCTGGGATGGCATTCTTGCCGAGCAACTGGATAACCGTCACCGCCCGTGCAATTTCGTCGCGCATTTGAAGCCAGTGGCCGCCTGCGAGAGCCGTGGATGAGCGGCGCTGACAAGCCGGGGTTTATGCCAGTTGAGGTGGCACTGGCGCGTTTGCTGGCGCAGGCAGAGGCCTCGGAAATTGTTGAGAGCGAACGCGTTAGCTTGAGCGAAGCCGATGGCCGGGTGCTGGCTGAGCCGTTACTTGCCGAGCTGGATCTGCCGCCCTGGGACAACAGTGCGATGGACGGTTACGCCCTACGCTTGGCCGACTGGACGGGGGAGCCGCTGCTGGTGAGTCAGCGCATTCAGGCCGGCAGTGCACCCACGCCGCTGCAGCCGGGTACCTGTGCGCGCATCTTCACCGGAGCGCCGCTGCCCGCGGGGGCCGATACCGTGGAGATGCAGGAAAACGCTGTGCTCGGTGATGACGACCGAGTCGCTTTTAGTGAACCGCTGAAGCTGGCGCAGAACGTGCGCGCACAGGGCCAGGAAACCCGCATTGGCGACAGCGTACTGCCTGTTGGCACACGGTTAGGTCCAATCGAGTTGGGCTTGGCTGCTTCACTCGGTGCGGCAGCGTTGACGGTGCGCCGGCGGCCACGGGTTGCGGTTCTGTCGACTGGCGATGAGTTGGTCGAGCCAGGGTTGCCCCTCGGTCCGGGGCAGATTTACAACAGCAATCGACGGCTGCTGATGGCCTGGTTGCAGCGCTTGGGCTGCGCGGTGGTGGACGCCGGCATCCTGGTCGATGACCTCGAACTGACGCGCGCGACGCTAGGCGCACTGAGCGATGGAGACCTGATCCTCTCCACCGGCGGCGTGTCGGTGGGTGAGGCGGATTTTCTCGGCATCGCCCTGCGTGAAGAGGGCGAACTGGCGCTGTGGAAACTGGCGATCAAACCGGGCAAGCCGCTGACCTGTGGGCAGTTTCGTGGCGTACCGGTGATCGGCCTGCCGGGTAACCCCGCATCAACCCTGGTGACCTTTGGCCTGTTGGCACGGCCTTATCTACTGCGCCGTTTGGGTGTACAGCGGGTCGAGCCGCTGGGCTTTCCGCTGCCGGCGGGCTTCACCTGGCACAAGCCCGGCAAACGGCGTGAATACCTGCGTGCGCGTGTGGAAAACGGCCGGGTGGTGCCATACCCCAATCAGAGTTCCGGGGTGCTGCGCAGCGCCGCCTGGGCCGAGGGTTTTGCCGAGGTGCTGGAAGACACGACATTGGCCGAAGGCGACAGCCTGCGCTTTATCCCCTTGAGCGAAATCCTCGGATAAGACGGCGTAGGATGGGTTGAGCGTAGCGATACCCATCAATGCCTGTGCTCAGATCAACCGCATGGGTATCGCAGGATCAACCCATCCTACGTTTTGCGTTGGCTTTCGCGGTATTCCCCCGGCGTCTGTCCGGTCCAGCTTTTGAAGCTGCGGTGGAACGAGCGCGATTCGCTAAAGCCCAGGTAGCAGGCGATATCCTGAATCGCCAGTTCGCTGCGTAGCAGGTAATGCTCAGCCAACTCTTGGCGCAGCTCATCAAGAATTTGCTGGTAGCTGGTGCCGGCCAGTTGCAGGTGACGCTGCAGGGTGCGCACGGTCATGTTGAATTTCTCGGCGACCCGTTCCTTGCGCGGTAAACCGTCCTTGAGCAGCAGGCGCAGGGCGTTCTTCACCCGTTGCGGCAGTGGCTCGTTGTCATCCAGCCCGGCCATCAAGTTCAGGGCATGTTCTTCCAGGGTGCGCAGCAGGTTGGCGTCGGCCTGACGCAGCGGCACTGCGAGGTATTCCAGCGGCACGATCAAGGCATTACAGCTTTGCTCGAAGCGGATCGGGCAACCGAAAATCGCCTGGTATTCCTCAATTGCTGCGCCTTCAGGCTGGGCATGCTCAAACCAGACTTCAGCTGGCGAGCGCTGCATGTCGGCGATCCAGCGGGCGTAGAGCAGCCAGGATGCCAGCACGTTTTCCACCATATGGCGGCGAATAGGTTCGGCCTGATGGCGGCAACTCCAAATCAGTTTGACCTGAGCATTAGCGGCTTCAACCCGGCTCACGCCCATGTCGCCGACCAGTTTTTCATAGGGCACGATGCGGCTCATGGCCTCGCCCAAGGTGGCGCAGTTCATGGTGATGTAACCCAGCACGCTCCATGAGCCGGGCTGCACAAAACGCGCGCAGTTCAGGCCAAACAGCGGGTCATCAGACACCTTGAGTAAATGCGCGAGCAGGCGCTCATGGGTTTCGCTGGGGATGCGCTTGCCATTGTCGGTCAGGTCTTCAGTCTTGAGTCCGGCCGCGCTCAAGGCCTGGTCGATATCCAGCCCCAGCTGTTCGGCATGGCGCAAATACTTGAGCAAGGCGGGGACTGAGGTATAGCCGAGGTGGTCGGTCATCTGCTTATTCTGAATGTCTTGATTGGCGATAACGTCTGGCCCGATTCGACAGTGACGCATCGCAACGGCCGGCTAGTATAGGCAGCCATTGAGAGTGACTGAAATATCCGGGAGAAGCAGATGCGACGTTGGAATGGCTGGGGTGATGAAGCAACAGTGGTGGAACTGCCGGCCCATGGCGAGGCATTTCTCGCTGATTTGGTCGGGCCGGGCCAGGTACTTGCCGATGCCAGCCTGGAGCAGGTGCTGGCTCAGGTGCCGGCTTCACGTCTGCAGCCACACCCGCTGATCAGCTTGGAGGCACAAGACCGCGTACGGCATGCCCGCGGGCAAAGCCTGCCAGACTGGCTGGCGATGCGTTCCGGCGATTTTGGCGTATTCCCCGACGGCGTGGCCTACCCGGAAAGTGCGGCGCAGATTGCCGAGTTGCTGGCCTGGGCCAGCACGCAGGACCTCATCGTGATCCCCTATGGCGGCGGCACCTCGGTGGCCGGGCATATCAACCCGCAAGCGGGTGATAAGCCGGTGCTGACCCTGTCGCTGGAGCGCATGATCAAGTTGGTCGACATCGATCACGCCAGCCTGATCGCCACCTTCGAGCCCGGTGCCAATGGCCCACAAGTGGAAAGCCAGCTGCGCGCGCAGGGCTATACCCTGGGCCACTTCCCGCAATCCTGGGAGCTGTCGACCTTGGGTGGTTGGGTCGCCAGCCGCTCCAGCGGCCAGCAGTCGCTGCGCTACGGGCGGATCGAGCAGCTGTTCGCTGGCGGTAAAGTCGAGACTTTTGCCGGCACCCTGGAAATTCCGACCTTCCCGGCCTCGGCCGCCGGCCCTGATCTGCGCGAGATGCTGATGGGCTCGGAAGGGCGTTTCGGCATCATCTCCGAGGTCAAGGTGCGGATCACCCGCCTGGCCGAGCAGGAAAATTTCTACGCGGTGTTCCTGCCGAGTTGGCAACAGGCGCTGGAAGCAATTCGTAGCCTGGCCCAGGCGCTGGTGCCGCTGTCGATGCTGCGCCTGTCCAACGCAATTGAAAGCAAAACCCAGCTGGCGTTGGCCGGCCATCCGCAACAGATTGCCTGGCTGGAAAAATATCTGGCCTTGCGCGGTGCCCGCGAGGGCAAGTGCATGCTGACTTTCGGCGTCACTGGCAGCCGCACGCAGAATGCCGCGTCCTTGAAGCAGGCAAAGAAGCTGCTCAAGGGCTTTGGCGGCATCTTCACCGGCACCTTGCTGGGCAAAAAATGGGCAGAAAACCGCTTTCGCTTCCCTTACCTGCGCCATGGCCTGTGGGCCGCCGGTTATGCGGTGGACACCCTAGAAACCGCTACCGACTGGAGCAACGTCGACAGCCTGTTGAATAAGCTTGAAGCCAGCCTGCGCAATGGCCTGAGCGAAGAGGGCGAGCAGGTGCACGTGTTTACTCACCTGTCGCATGTTTATAACGAAGGCTCGAGTATCTACACCACCTATGTGTTCCGCCCCGGCAGTGACTACAACGAGGCCATGGCGCGCTGGCAGAAGCTCAAGCATGCCGCCTGCCTGACCATCGCCGAGAACCGCGGCACCATCAGCCATCAGCACGGTGTGGGTCGTGATCACGCGCCTTACCTGCCGGTAGAGAAGGGCGAGCTGGGCATGGCTGCACTCAAAAGCCTGGCCGGGCACTTTGACCCCGAGCAGCGCCTGGTTCCCGGCGTGTTGTTGCAGGATTGATGATGAGTCAGTGGAACGCCGCGTGGCGCACTCAGGCAATCCCCGAACTGGCCACCCGTGACTGGGACTTGATTGTGGTCGGTGGCGGCATCAGCGGTGCCGGTATTTTGCGTGAGGCGGCGCGGCGCGGCTGGAAGTGCCTGTTGCTGGAGCAGCGTGATTTTGCCTGGGGCACCTCCAGTCGTTCGTCGAAGATGGTGCACGGCGGCCTGCGCTATATCGCCAAGGGCCAATTTGGCCTGACCCGCGATTCCGTACGCGAGCGTGAGCGCCTGCTGCGTGAGGCGCCGGGGCTGGTCGAGCCGCTGAGCTTTATCATGGCGCATTACCGGGGCGGCTTTCCTGGGCCGCGGGTATTCGGTGGTCTGCTGGCGGTGTATGACGCCCTAGCCGGCAAGCGCAACCATCTGTACTACCCGCTGCAGCAACTGCGTTACCTCGCACCGGGGCTGAAGGATGACCAGCTGCTGGGCGGCACCCAGTTTTATGATGCGGTGACCGACGATGCCCGCCTGGTGCAGCGGGTGCTCGGTGAGGCCCGCGCCGAGGGTGCTGAGGCGCTCAACGGTATGCGTGTGGTCGAGTTGCGCCGTGAAGATGGCCGGGTGACTGGACTGCTCGCCGAGGACAGTGAGACCGGTCAGCGGCATAGCTTCAGTGCCCGTGCCGTGGGCCCGGCAACTGGCGCCTGGGCCGATCAGCGGCGGCAGAAAACCGGCCTGGAGCATATCCGTCCGCTGCGCGGCAGCCACCTGTTGTTGCCCGCCTGGCGTTTGCCGGTGGCGCATGCCTTCAGCTTTATGCACGCGGCTGACAAACGCCCGGTGTTTGTCTTCCCGTGGGAGGGCGCTACCGTGATCGGCACCACCGATCTCGATCATTCAGCTGCGTTGAATGACGAGGCGCGGATCAGTGCGGATGAAGTGGACTACCTGCTTGCCGCCTGCACGCAGCAGTTTCCCGCCGCCGCGATTGCGCCTGCCGATGTGTTGTCGACCTGGGCCGGGGTGCGCCCGGTGGTCAGCGATGGCGAGCCAGGGCGCAAGCCGTCAGATGAAAAACGCGAGCATGCACTGTGGGTTGAGCCCGGTAGCGTGACCCTGGCCGGCGGCAAGCTGACCACCTTTCGTTTGCTGGCGTTGGAGGTGCTGCAAGCCTGCGCGCCGATGGTTGGGCGCACGGTGGCGGACCATGGCGCAGCCACCTTCGCAGCCGTGGTGAGTCCACCGATGCCCACGCTCAGCGCCGCTCAACAGAAACGCCTAGCAGGCCGTTATGGCCGTGCGCTGCCGCAGTTACTGGCGTTGCTCGAGCAGTTGGGTAATGAGGTGGTTGTAGGCACGGACACGCTCTGGGCCGAGCTGGCTTTTGCCGCCGAGCAGGAGCTGGTGCTGCATCTGGATGATCTGCTGCTGCGCCGCACTCGGCTTGGCTTGCTGTTGGCCCACGGTGCTGTTGCCGAGCTACCGCGTATCCGCGCGCTGTGCCAAACCCGCCTAGGCTGTGATGACGCACGCTGGCAGCAGGAAGAGCAGCGCTATCTGGCGTTGTGGCAACAGTGCTACAGCCTGCCGGCAGAGAAATGATGGGTATCGCCTTGCTCCACCCATCCTACAAAGCACGTGTTCGACCCTAGGGCGGGCTGAGCGCAGCGATACCCACCTGAAATAATAAGAAGGATTGTGTCTTGAGCGAGAAAAGCTACCTGCTGGCCATCGATAATGGCACCCAAAGTATTCGGGCGTTGTTGTTCGATCTTCAGGGCAACCTGCTCGCCAAGGGTAAGGTGGAGCTTGAGGCTTATTACTCCACGCAGCCCGGTTGGGCCGAGCAGGACCCGGAGTATTACTGGGCCAGTCTTGGCCAGGCCTGTGAGCAGCTTTGGCAGCAGATCGACATCGACCGCAGCCTGATCAAAGGCGTCTCGCTGACTACCCAGCGCGGCACGCTGATCAATGTCGACGAGCAGGGCAAGCCACTGCGTCCAGCGATGCTCTGGCTGGATCAACGCCAAGCGCAAGTGCGTGGGCCGATTAAGGGCCCGTGGGGCTGGTTGTTCAAGCTGTTGAGGCTGCAAGACACGGTGGACCACTTTCGCGCCCAGGCCGAGATCAACTGGGTTGCGCAGAACCAACCGGACATTTGGGCGAAGACCGATAAAGTGCTGTTGCTTTCGGGTTTTCTGACTCACCGTCTGTGTGGGCGCTTTGTGGACTCGTTAACCAGTTGCGTGGCCTATCTGCCGTTCGACTATAAGCGCCTGCAGTGGGCCAAAGCCGGTGACTGGAAATGGCAGGCCATGCCCGTACGCCGTGAGCAGCTGCCGCAGTTGTACAAACCTGGTGAAGTGCTTGGCCATATCAGCGCCATGGCCAGTCAACACACCGGGATTCCCGAGGGTTTGCCGCTGATCGCCGCCGGTGCGGATAAAGCCTGCGAGGTGCTCGGCGCAGGTGGCGTCGAGCCTTCCACGGCCTGCCTGTCATACGGCACCACGGCGACCATCAACACTACGCGCAGTCGTTACCTGGAAACCGTGCCGCTGATTCCGCCTTACCCCTCGGCGATCCCTGATCATTTCAATACCGAGGTGATGATCTATCGTGGTTTCTGGATGGTCAGCTGGTTCAAGCAGGAGTTCGGGCTGCGCGAAATGCAACGCGCGAAAACGCTGGATGTTGAGCCCGAAGCGCTGTTCGATGAGCTGGTCAACAGCGTGCCGGCCGGCTCCATGGGCTTGATGCTGCAACCCTATTGGTCGCCCGGTATTCGTGAGCCGGGGCTGGAGGCGAAAGGCTCGATCATCGGCTTTGGCGATGTGCACACCCGCGCGCATATCTACCGGGCGATTCTGGAAGGTTTGGCCTATGCCCTGCGTCAGGGTAAGGAGAAGATCGAGAAGCGTTCGGGCGCTAAAATCACCCGTTTGCGCGTCTCCGGTGGTGGCTCGCAGAGCGATGCCGCGATGCAGCTCACTGCGGATATTTTTGGTCTGCAGGCCGAGCGCCCGCACCTCTATGAAACCAGCGGGCTGGGCGCGGCGATCAACTGCGCCGTGGGTCTGGGCTTGCACCCGGATTACCCGACGGCCATCGCGGCGATGACCCGGGTTGGCCGGGTGTTTACCCCCAACCCAGAGGCGCAGCGCACCTATCAGCAGCTGTACACCCAGGTTTATCAGCGCATGTACAAGCAGCTTAAGCCGTTGTACCAGAGCATTCGCAAAATCACCGGCTATCCGGCGTAGGACGGGTTGAGCGTAGTGATCCCCATCGGGCATATCGATGGGTTATGCCTTCGGCTAACCCATCCTACGACTCGTGAGCCTTTACCCAGATTTGATAGGGGCGATCAGGCCACATCCACCAGGATGACTTCACTGTCTTCAATCGCCGTTACGCGGATCACCTCGACATTGCTTACGGCGACACCATCACGGGCCTGGGCCGCAACGCCGTTCACCTTGATGCTGCCGCTGGCGGCGACCAGATAAGCCTTGCGTGCGGCGCCAACCGGATATTCGGCGCTTTGCCCCGCCTGCAAGGTGGCGGCGGCCATTCGGGCGTGGGCGCGGATGGGTAGCGCGTCCTGATCTTCGGCAAAACCGCTGGCCAGGGTGACGAATACACCGGCGCGTTCGCCTTTCGGGAAAGGCTTGGCGCCCCAGGAAGGTGGCAAGCCTGACTGGTTGGGTTGAATCCAAATTTGGAAGATTTTTGTGGTGCTGTCTTCCAGGTTGTATTCACTGTGGGCAATCCCGGTACCGGCGCTCATTACCTGCACATCGCCAGCTTCGGTACGGCCTTGGTTACCCAGGTTGTCCTTGTGGGTGATGGCCCCTTGACGCACATAGGTGATGATTTCCATGTCGCGGTGCGGATGAGTTGGGAAACCCGTTTGCGGGGCAATCTCATCATCGTTCCAGACCCGCAGCGGGCCCCAGTTCATGCGTGTCGGGTCATAATATTCGGCGAAGGAAAAATGATGACGGGCATTCAGCCAACCATGATGGGCACCGCCGAGCTCGGCAAAGGGACGTACTTCGATCATCTGCGTATCCTCATTAATCAACGCTGGACGGGTCAGCTACAGCGTTCGGTTGTCGTGTGAGAATGATCTAATAAAATATGATGATTTAAAATGCGTGTTTTTTGGATTTAAGTATCTAATTATTAGATGTGTATCGCTCGGGCAGTTTGCTGAGCAACCAATGCGCGGCCGCTGTGGTCTTCATCTTTCATGTGTTGGCTCATCGGGTCTTGGAGAAAAGGATGCTTGAAGTCCACGAACGTAAAGCACTGCTAATCCTGCACGGCAAACAAGCCCTCAATGCTGAGGTGAGGGCAGTGGTGGAGGCGCGCCGCCAAGAAGGCTGGCAACTGGATGTGCGCGTCACTTGGGAGGCCGGTGACGCGCAGCGTCTGGTGAGTGAAGCCTTGCAGACGGGTTACCCGATTTTGATCGCTGGCGGCGGCGATGGCACCCTGCGTGATGTGGCCGAAGCCATGGCCCAGGCCAAAACCAACGCCAGTCTGGTGTTGTTGCCGCTGGGCACCGCCAATGATTTTGCCTGTGCTGCAGGTGTACCGCTTGAGCCTTGGGCGGCTCTGGCTTTACTGGATGTGCCGGCGCAGCCGATTGACCTCGGCGAAGCCGACGGTCAGGTGTTCCTTAATATGGCCACCGGCGGGTTTGGTTCTAACGTCACCGCCAATACCTCGGAAGATCTCAAGCGCGTCCTCGGCGGCGCGGCTTACTTCCTGACGGGCCTAACCCGGTTTGCCGAGGTGCAGTCCTCGTTTGGCCGTTTTAGCGGCCCGGATTTTCACTGGGAAGGCGAGTTTCTTGCTCTTGGCATTGGCAACGGCCGCCAAGCCGGGGGCGGCCATGTGCTGTGCCCACAGGCGTGGGTTAATGATGGCTTGCTGGATGTGTGCATTGTTCCGGCCGCGACCGATGCGGTCGGCACCCTGGGCACGCTCTTGTCTGGCGGGATTAATGGCTTGCAGAGCGTGGCCCTTAGCGCGCGGTTGGCCTGGCTGGAAGTCGACGCACCGCAAGGTCTGGATCTCAACCTGGATGGCGAGCCGATGGCGAGTCGCAAGCTGCGCTTTGCTGCAATGCCCGCCGCCCTGCGCGTGCATTTGCCGGAAAACTCGCCACTGCTGGTGAGCTAAGCAGGGCCTGGCAGGTTCTGCGCCACACGGGTGTGCAGATCAGGCTGTGCTTATTTACCTTCAGATGAGTGGCACCTGGCCGATACACTAGGCCATGGCTATTTGAGCTAGGTTAAATCGATCAGTGAACAGGAGCGCATGATGGCCGGTATTCTCGACGCAGTGAATCAACGCACCCAGTTGGTGGGCGAGAACCGCCTGGAAATTCTGATGTTCCGCCTGGCCGGCCGGCAGTTGTTTGCGATCAACGTGTTCAAGGTGCAGGAAGTTCTGCATATGCCCAAGTTGACGCTGATG
>JAWWDH010000093.1:0-10098 GCA_033720015.1 Pseudomonas sp. | reverse complement strand
GCGGTGATGATCATGGTGTCGATCGGCACCTTCAGCTGGGACTCGATCCGCAACCTGAAAACCTTCCCGCTCTCGACCAATATCGTCATGCTCGCCACCGTGGCCGTCACCGTTTATACCCACAACCTGGCGTACGGTGTGTTTGTCGGCGTGCTGCTGGCAGCGATGTTTTTCGCCAACAAGATCGGCCACTTCCTCTATATCAACTCCGAAGCCGCCAGCGATGGCCGCCATCGCACCTACACCGTGGTCGGCCAGGTGTTCTTCAGTTCTGCGGATAAGTTTGTTGCGGCCTTTGACTTCAAGGATGCCGTGAGCAAGGTCATCATCGACCTGTCCCGTGCGCACTTCTGGGACATTACCGCCGTCGCTGCATTGGATAAGGTGGTGATCAAGCTGCGCCGCGAAGGCACCGAAGTCGAAGTGCTGGGCCTCAACGAAGCCAGCGCCACCATCGTCGACCGCTTTGGTGTGCACGATAAGGACAACGCCACCGATCTGCTGTCGGGCCACTAAGAGGGGTTTACAAATTACTGCGCTCGGCCATGCCGTGTTGAAGTCAGCCTCAAAATGCTCATGTACTACTCGTACACTCCGCTTTTTCGGGTGACTTCGCCTTGCCTGTCCATCGCTCGCTACTTTTGTAAATTCCCTCTAAACATGGAGAACAACGATGACCCAAGTAATGGCATGCATTGATGGTTCGCAATCCACGCGCGCGGTCTGTGATTACGCGGCCTGGGCCAGCCAGCGCCTGAGTGCGCCGCTGACCCTGCTGCACGTATTGGATGCAATGCAGTATCCGACCCAGTCGAACCTGTCCGGCACGATTGGTTTAGGCAGCCGTGAGCATTTGCTTGAAGAACTGGCCAGCCTGGACCAGCAACGCCACACCCTGGCCATGGAGCAAGGCCGCCTGATGCTCGAAGCGGCGCGTGAGCGGGTGCAGGCCGATGGCGTCGAGCCGGCCCAACTGCGCCAGCGCCATGGTGACTTGGTCGAATGCCTGGATGAACTGCAAGCAGACATCCGCCTGCTGGTCATCGGCCGCCAAGGCACCGCCAGCGACAGCCTCAAGCAACTGCTCGGCGGCCACTTGGAGAACGTCATCCGCACCCTGCACCGCCCCATACTGGTCAGCTGTGGCGAGTTCAAGGCACCGCAAAGCTACATGCTGGCCTATGACGGCAGCGCCACGGCGCGTAAAAGCCTGGAGTTGATCGCCGCCAGCCCGCTGCTCAAAGGCCTGCCCTGCCACCTGGTGATGATCGGCGCCGACACCAGCGATGCCCGCGAACAACTGAAAGCGGCTGCACGTGTAGTGCAAGACTCGGCGAGTGAAGTGCATCAGGTTATTCGTGCTGGCGAAGTGGAGCCTGCGCTGCACGCCTACCAGCTTGAGCAAGGCATCGACTTGCTGGCCATGGGTGCTTACGGGCATTCGCGGATTCGCCAGTTTCTGCTTGGCAGCACCACCACGACCCTGCTGCGCACCAGCAACAGCGCATTGCTAATCCTGCGCTGATCTCCCGCTACAGCGGCCTATCGCTGGCCGCTATAGCGGCATACGGCGAAAAAGCCACACACATTTTCTGCTGGCCCTCTGACAGCTTTTTCACCATTAACCCGTTATGCTGCAATCACGCCGTTATTTTGTGATCACAGGCCATGACTGAAGTTCACGTCCCACACCAACCACACATTTTCGCACTCTGGCGCGAAGCGCAGGACACACGCTCGCGTTCTCCTCTGGGCGGTATCTATTACCTGCTGGCGTGGCTACTCATCTGGATATTCAGCAATACGCCTGGCGCACTGCTGTTGCCCGGCATCCTCGGTGTTGCTCTATTTGCCCTGCTGCTGGCCTTGCGCTTGCTACACCGGCTTCCTCAGGAGCAGACCAGCGAGGCACTGCAACGCTGGATCAACCTGCACTGGTGCCTGATGCTGATTACTGCGCTGAGTTGGGGCCTGATCAATGCCCAGGCGCAGATCAACCCGCTGTTCAGCAGCTCGGCGGCTATTGCCACCCTCAGCACCATCGCCTTCAGCACCGCCTTGGCCTTCAGCTTTGCCATGCGCAAACAAAACGCCATCCTGGCGCTGCTGCTGATTTACCTGCCCGGCCTGCTAACCCTGGCATCGGCCTGGCGCGAGCAGTACGCCACCCTCATCACCCTGAGTTTCTACCTGAGCTACTTGCTACTGATGCTTAACCGCAGCCACCGCGAGTACCACAACACCCTGGCCCTGGAGCTGCAACTGCTCGACCAGCAAGAGCGCCTCGAACACCTCAGCCGTACCGACAGCCTGACCCAGCTGGGCAACCGTTATCAGTTCAACAGCCTGTTCCCAGCGCTGCTGGCCAACGCTCAACGGCAGAACCAACCGTTGTCATTGGTCCTGCTGGATATCGACTTCTTTAAGCGGATCAATGACGAGTTTGGCCATGGCTGTGGCGACAGTTGCCTAAGTGACTTTGCCGAACGCATGCGCCAGAGCTTCCGCCGTGAAAGCGATAGCCTGCTGCGCCTGGGCGGTGAAGAGTTCGGCATCCTGATGCCCAACACCTCACTGGAGCAGGCGCGCTTGCTGGCTGAGCAGTTTCGTCTGGCACTCGAGCGCGAAGGCTTTAATGTCTCGGGAGAGACCCTGCCGCTGACCGCCAGCCTGGGCGTGGGCTGTTACGACAGACAGCGCGACAGCAGCGCCGAGGGCTTCTTCAAGCGGGTCGATGATGCCCTGTATCAAGCCAAGGCGGCCGGGCGCAACCGCCTGCAGCTGGCCTGAGCCCGGCGACATAAGCAGGCCACCGGGTAGCATTGAGGCAATCTAGCCATCAGCGGGTGCCGCCATGCTGGCGGGCTCTACGCAAACTCTAGGAGCGGCCTTGGCCGCGATGTTTCTACCAGACTCGATCGCACAACAGCCCACTCATGCATGGCTACATTTAAAGACGGAAGCTGCCCATCTGCGTGGCCAGGTCATCGGCCAGACCGCGCAGCGTCTTGCAGTCCTCTTTACACACCAACACCTCACCGGCAGTGGCGTGCGCCAAGTCGGCAATACCTTGCACATTACGGTTAATTTCTTCGGTCACCGAGGATTGCTCCTCAGTCGCGGTGGCCACCTGGGTGTTCATGTCACTGATGCGTTCAATTTGCTCGGTGATGGCGCTGAGCGATTGCCCGGTGCGTTGGCTGGCGGCAACCCCCGTGCCCGTCGCGCTTTGCCCGGCATGCATGGAACTCACGGCCGTGTCCGCGCCCTGCTTGAGGCGCTGAATCATCTGCTGAATTTCATCGGTGGAGCTTTGTGTACGGCTGGCCAGGGTACGCACCTCATCCGCCACCACGGCAAAACCTCGGCCCATTTCCCCGGCCCGTGCGGCTTCAATGGCGGCGTTTAGCGCCAGCAGATTGGTTTGCTCGGAAATGCCACGAATCACCGCCAACACCTGATCGATAGACGCCACCTGCTCGGCCAACTCACTCACGGCAGAAGCCGCATCGCCAATATCGGTGGACATGCCCTCGATGTGCGCAATCGACTGCCCGACTTCCTTGCGCGCCCCTTGCGCCTCACTGCGCGCCGTTTGTGAAGCCTGCGCGGCGCTGCTGGCATTGCGCGCAATCTCCTGCACAGTGAGGCCCATTTCGTGCACCGCGGTGGCCACCATGTCGGTCATTTCCTGCTGCTGGCTGGAGCGCCCGGCGGTGTTATCGACCACCTGCGCCACCTGGCTGACCGAGGCACGCAAACGTTCACTGGTGGCCAGCACAGCACTGATCAAGTTGCGCTGACCACCGATAAAGCGATTGAAGCCACGGGCCAGATCGCCCAATTCATCTTCACGCGACTCATCCAGACGCCGAGTCAAGTCACCGCCGCCACCGCCAATTTCCACCAACGCCGTGGTCACCTGGCGGATCGGCCGCACCAAACCACGGGCCAACAGCACCACCAGGCCAAGGCAAAACAGTGCCACCGCCACGCCGATGGTGCTGGTCATAAACAGCGCCTGGCGCGCCTCGGCATAGATTTCTGCCTCTGGCACTTCGCTAACCAGCAACCAGTCGATGCTGCTGAGCTTCTGCGCCACCGCCAGATAGACCTCACCGTCACGCTCGAAGCGCACCGCCTTGCCGTCACTGTTCAGCAGCTGCTCAGCCGGGTCTTGACCGAATAGCGCAGCGAGGCTGCCACTGCCGCTCATGTCGGCCTGCGGATGCACCTTGATAACGCCCTTGGCGTCGGTCAAAAACACCTGACCACGCTCGCCAAAACGAAAATCACGAATCATTTCTGACATGGCTTTCAGGCTGAACCCCAGGCCAGCAACACCCAGAGCTTTGCCGTTCTGCTTGATCCGCTGGTTGATAAACAGCGTCGGCAAGCGCGTGGCCTTGTCGATATCCACTTCCATAACCTGGTCACGGCTGCCGTCGACCAGCCGGTAAAACCACTGATTCTCGGTCTGATTACGGTTGATCACCCGGCTCAGCCCATCGCCAGTGAAGTAATTGCCGCTTTCCAACACCGCAACCGAGGTGGTCAGCGCGCTCTGCTGCTGGCGCACACCCTCCAGATAACGCGCCACGGCATCACGCAATTCAGGATCTTCGCCGGCCTCCAACCAATCCTGGATAAACACGTTAGCGGCAATCCCGGCATTAGCTGTGATCGGCGCCGTGAGTACCCGCTCCAGATCGTTGCGGATCGCCAGCACCCGTGCCGGCAACGCTTCTTCGACCAGAAAGCGTTCGCTTAGGCGATTAACCACCGCGGAGTAAACGCCTACCACGATCAGAATGCTGACGAGCAGAGCGGCGCCCATGCTGAGAATCAGTTGCCACTGAATGCTGCGTTTCCACAAGCCCATGGAGGGTTACCTTTTAGTTATTACTGGAAGAAGACAATTGAATACAATTTTGTATACAAATTCAATTTTCTACCGACGTATAACCGCTATCGGCCGTACCGTCTGCCAGCTTTAATCGGCCTATCTGGTATCGCGCGCACAGCTGGAAATGCATCGAGCAAAGCACCTACTGGTCAGCCGCACTGCGATTTTAGTTCTGCAAGCTGAAGCTCAGTTGGGCGGTTTGCCCGCTTTCATCGAGGACGCTGAGCTGATAACGGCCAGCGCGCTCAAAGCGTTGGCTAAGCGGCGCTTGCGCGCTGGTTTCGGCAACTGGCTGACCGTCGACAAACCACCACCGTCGGCCACTGCCGCCCAGTGCCGACAGGCGCAAACGCAGTGCCTCGGTGCTGCCCGCAGGACGGCGCAAGCGGTCACCGTCGCGCACCCCGACAATCGACAACGGCGCCGCCACAGCGACGTGTTGTGGTGGGCACAGCGGATCAACGGCCGGTAGGCGCACACTGCGCCGCTCACGACGCGGTAACCAGGGTTCCAATGGCGCGGGCCACAACGCCAGCTGCTGGGTGGTGGCGCCGGGGCAACCGGCATCGACGCGCAACCCGGCGGCGTTTACCCAAAAGCGTTCCTGCAGGCCCAAACCCAACGGTTGGTCCTGCGCCGGCAAGGTCGGCGGGGTGGTGCCATCCAGGGTCCAGGCAAACCGCTGGCGGCGACAGTTGGGGTCGCTGCTGTCCATGGGTTGCCCCAGTGGCCAGCAGATTGCGGCCACGCCGACTGAGGTGGGTTGCGGATCAATCGGCAGGCCAAGGCCGCGCTGGCTGTCGCGGTTAACCAGCAAATCATGCACCTGCAGCAGCAACGGTGCGGCTGACGCCAGGCCAAATTGCCCCGGCACCGGGGTGCCATCCGGTCGCCCAATCCAGATGCCGATCAAATAGCGTGGCGCGATACCAATCGCCCAGGCATCACGAAAGCCGTAACTGGTGCCGGTCTTCCAGGCCAGGCTGGGACGCTGCACCAACTGCGCGCGTGGGTCACGGTCGGGGCGTGCCTGACCGCTGAGAATGCGCCGCACAATCCAGGCGGCGCCGGGCGACAACAAGCGCCGCTCATGCAGGCCCGCCTGTGGCTGAAAGCGCAGCCGCGCAGCCTTGCCGCCACGGGCAAAGGCGCTGTAGCCGCTGACCAAGTCCTCCAGGCGGCTGCCCGCGCCACCAAGAATCAGCGCCAGATTGGGCTCAGCCAAAGGCGGCAACAACAAGGGCACGCCAGCACTGCGCAACTCGCCGGCAAAACGCTTCGGCCCGAAGGCTTCCAGCAATTGCACGGCGGGCAAGTTAAGCGAGGTGGCCAGGGCTTGGCTGGCCGACACCGCACCACTGAAACCGCTGGAGAAGTTACCGGGCCGGTAATCGCCGTAGCGGCGCGGCACGTCCTGCAGCAAGGATTCGGAGTGGATCAACCCGTCATCCAACGCCATGCCATAAAGAAAGGGTTTCAGTGTAGAGCCGGGCGAACGCACGGCGCTGATCATGTCGACATGGCCAAAGCGCTTGGCATCGCCAATATCCACCGAGCCCAGGTAAGCACGCACCGCCATGCTCGGTTGTTCAACCACCAGGATCGCCGCCGAGGTGCGCTCCGGCAGTCGCGCACGCCAACCCAGCAGCAGGTCTTCCAGGCGGCGCTGCAAGGCGGCATCAAGGGTGGTGCGAATCAGCGGCGGGCTGCCGCGGGTATTCAGCCGGCGCGCCAGCAGCGGAGCCAGACGCGGTTCCTGACGCGGCGCCAGCAGCACCGGCTCCTCCAGCGCATCGTTGATCGCCGCTTGTGGCCACACGGCAAAATCGGCCAGGCGCTGCAGCACCTTGTCCCGCGCGGCTTGGGCGCGTTCAGGATGGCGATCCGGACGCAAGCGGCTCGGTGCTTGTGGTAAGACGGCGAGCAAGGCTGCTTCAGCACGGGTCAGCTGCCGTGGCGACTTACCCAGGTAGGCCCAACTGGCCGCTGCCACGCCTTGCAGGGTGCCGCCAAACGGCGCGCGATTGAGGTAGAGGGTGAGAATTTCAGCCTTGGACAGGTGCCATTCCAGCTGCGCGGTGCGCCACAGCTGCTTGAGCTTGCCGGGATAACTGCGCGCGTGCGGATCGAGCAGGCGCGCTACCTGCATCGACAGCGTGCTGCCGCCCGACAGCACCCGCCCACCCTTAAGGTTCTGCCAGGCAGCACGGCCCAGCGCCAGCGGGTTAACCCCTGGGTGCTGGTAAAACCAGCGGTCTTCATAGGTCAGCAACGCGTCCAGATAATAAGGCGAGACCTCAGCGGGGCTGACGGGATAACGCCATACGCCGTCATGATCGGCAAAGCGCCACAACGGCGTGCCATCTGCGGCCAACACCACGCGGGCCAGGTCATCGGCGGGTAAAGGTAGCGGAAACAACCGATCAGCCAGCGCCAGCAGTAATGCCAGGCACAGCGGCAGCCACAGCCAGGTGCGGCGTAACAGAGGCCAAAGCCGCTTACGCCAAACACACAGAGCCAACCGGTAGAACTGCTTTACGCGGGTCATGCGCTGATCCATTCCTTGCATCGCGAGGGTGTTCTGCCAATTAGCGGCTCGCCCCACCAACAGCGCTGCCATTCTGCCAAATGGCTGGCACACTGACGCGCGGCAACCATCACATACGCTCGTTTGGAACAGAAATTATGGCTGTAGAAGGTTTTTTTGAAGCCCTTGGCGAAGCCGTCGGCTCGGTAATCCGCTTTATCGTCGAAGGCCTGGGCGGTTTTTTCGGCATGCTCAGCGGTGCCATCAGCAGTTTTATCGCGGGCATGTCCAAGGCCTTAGGGGTGACCCCATCATTGCTCAGCATTGTAGTGCTGGTGGCCGGTCTGTGGCTGCTGTACCTGGCGGTGCGCGCCTTTATCCGTCGCTCGATCATCGCCGGCGTGATCTGGCTGGTGCTGGGGTTGTGGTTGCTCAGCGGTCTAATCAGCTAAGCGTACCGAGCAGACAGTAAGGCCCGCCAACTTGGCGGGCCTTATACCTTCTAACGCTCTCTAACCACTAAACGTCCCGGTGTTGCACCCAGCGCTTGCCAGTTCGGCCGGTACATCGACTCCACCTGCGGTGGCGGTACGCGGTAGCTACCGGGGGTGACGGCGCGGGCCAGGTACAGCAGGTGAGTAGTGTCGTAGCCGTTTATATCCACAGCGGCGACGTAGCGATCACCCCGGAACTCCTGGTGTTTGATCGCGGCGTTCTGCATCGACTCACGCCACTCTTTCACTGCGCTACTGGCGTCTTCCAGGCTGGCCGCGCTTTGCGCCAGGTTCTGGTTTTCCAACTCCAGGCCCGCCGGCAGCAGGTCGACCACCAGGGCATCCGGCACGCGCTGCTTGGCCGCTACAGCCAAGTGCACCAGCACCAACTCGCCACTGCGCAGGTTACTCAGGTCGAGCTTGCGCCCGTCCATACCCAGGTACTCGCGGTAGATGCTGAGGTTTTCGCCGCCGGCGGCAGGCGCTTGGCTCGGGTAACCGGACAACGTCAGCTGCTGGTACAGCGGCGTATCCGACGGTTGGCTCGTCGCGTTGCTGATGCTCAGCGGTGCAAGCAGATCGCTGCCCTCCAGCTTGAGACCTGCTTGAGCATTGCTCAGTTCGAAGGCCAAACTGGCGCTTTGCAACTGCGCGCTCCAGCTCGGCTCCGGCTTGCTCAGCAGGTTGCGCCCGGCCAGGTACAGCGCGTTGCGCTCTTGGGTGGACAACCACTGCTGCCCGGCCACTTCATCGGCTAGGTTAAACAGCCGCTGTTCACGACTATCGCTCGCCAGATCGTGCTCTTCCAACAACGCCAGGATCAGCGCCTGATCGCGCAGCGGGCTGCCGTAATCCGCCAGCCAGGTGTTGCTCTCGCGGCCACGGGCCAGGCCAGCAGTCAGCAGCTGATCGGCTCGCGGCTGGTCACCCATCTTCTGCAAGGCCACGGCCAAGTGTACCAGCGGCAAACCGGACAAGGCATCGCTGCGCCGCTCATACAAGCTGCGCAACGCCCCCAGCGGCGCCTGTTGGCTGCGCGCCAGCACGTAGCCGGCGTAGGCCTGCACGGCGAAGCGGCTGTGGTTGGCGTTGTCGCTGTAGTTGACCTCGATCAGGTGACGCTCCTGCAGGTAGCGCAGCAACCGCTCGTTGGCCTTTTTCAGCGCCTCCTCCGGCACACCGAAGCCTTGCTCGCGGGCGCGCAGGAGGAAGTCGCTGACATAGGCGGTGAGCCAATACTCTTCATCGCCGTCCGCGTTCCACAGGGCGAAACTGCCGTTGTAACGCTGCATGCTCAGCAAGCGCTCGATGCCCAGTTCGATGGCGCGCTTGCGCTGCTCATCCGGCTCGGCTTCTACCCCCAGGCGTTTCAGCGTGCCGGCATCGGCGTAGAGCGATGGATACAGGCCGCTGGTGGTCTGCTCTGAGCAGCCGTAGGGGTAGGCTTTAAGGGCGCGAATTTGCTCGCCAAGGTTCAGCGGCGGCCGGCTGGAAATCGCCAAACGCGCTTCCAGCCCCGCCGCCTCGAAAGCACTCAGGGCATCGGCCGGCAACAACCAGGGCTCGTCCTTGAGTACGGCGCGGAAGTGTTGCAATTGCGCCGGATAAGCCGGACGGATACCCAGTTGCCACTCACGGCTGAACGGCGGTAGCTCCTCTCCTGGCAACTGCAAACCATTGACGCTGACCTTGATACGCCCCTGGCCATAACCACCCAGCGCCACCACGGGAATGCGCAAAATGGTCCGTTGTCCATCGGCCAGGGTGATAGGTGCAACCGCCACGCCTGGGTTCTTCGCCAAACGCAGCTGGCCTTCGGCGCTCAGTTGCACATCCAGTTTCTGTTCACGCCCGGACAGGTTATTCAGGTCCAGGGCCAGGGTGGTTTCATCGCCACCGGCCAAAAAGCGCGGCGCTGACAGCTCAGCAATTAGCGGTGCAGCGACCACTGTTTTGCCTTCGCCCATGCCGTAATACTCGTCGGTCCAGGCTTGTGCCATCAGTCGCAGCTCTCCGTTGAAATCGGGAATAGCCAGGCTGACTTCGCCTTCACCCTGCTCGTTTAACGTCAACGGTTGGCTTTGCAGCGCGACGATTAGCACGCTGGTGTCCGGCCGTTTGCCGCCGGCGGCCAGCGCCGCGTCACCACCGAAGGCCAGCTTGGCTACGCG
>JAWWDH010000092.1:0-10113 GCA_033720015.1 Pseudomonas sp. | reverse complement strand
GCTATAGCCCGGAAGATGTGGCAGCCAACTTCGCGCAGATTTGTGACTTCGAGGGCGCTTCCCATCCGAAGGACAACATTGAGGCGCTGCAGGGCATGATGGCCAATCTGCAGAAATTCGCCCTCTGATTACACCCTGAGCAAGGCTCTAAGGTGAAGGCCGGCTAAATGCCGGCCTTTGGCTTTTGGGGGCGCTGGTGATGCGCGTGAACCGTGAGAAAGCGGCTCGCGGGGCAAGCTCGGTGAGCATGCATCCTGCGCCTTAAACCTGAGGCTTTAGCCCTTGGTCGGAATTCCGTACTTGCGTAGGCGTATGGCGATGGCGCTGTGCGAGGTATGCAGGCGCGTGGCCAGTTGCCGGGTCGACGGATGGCTGGGGTAGAGTTTGGCCAGCAAGGCTTTCTCGAACTCGGCCACGGCGGCTTCCAGGCTGTGTATGTCGCCTTCGTTTTGTTGGGCCGCGACTGCGGTGCTGGCGATGTCCAGGTCATCGATCTGCACCAGATTGCTCTCACAAATGGCGGCTGCGCGGAAAATCACGTTCTGCAGTTGGCGCACATTGCCCGGCCAGCGGTTACTCAGCAGCGCTGGGTAGGTGTCTGGTGTCAGCCGGCAGGGCAGGCGCTGGATCTGGGCGCAGGCCTGCTGCATAAAGTGCCGCGCCAACAGCAGGATGTCCTGGCCGCGCTCGCGCAGTGGCGGCACTTCCAGGTTGAGCACATTGAGGCGGTAGAACAGGTCTTCGCGGAACGCGCCTTCGTTGACCATCTGCTCCAGATCACGGTGGGTGGCGCTGAGAATGCGCACATTGACCTTCACCTCGCGCTCGCCGCCGACCCGGCGGAAGGTGCCGTCGCTGAGAAAGCGCAGCAGCTTGGCCTGCAGGTAAGGCGACATTTCGCCGATCTCATCGAGAAACACCGTGCCCTGGTTGGCCAGCTCCAACAGCCCTGGTTTGCCGCCGCGCTGGGCACCTGTGAAGGCGCCGGGGGCGTAGCCGAACAGCTCGCTTTCGGCGAGGTTCTCCGGCAATGCTGCACAGTTTAACGCCAGAAACGGCGCAGTACGCCGCGTGCTCATGGCGTGACAGCCACGTGCCACCAGCTCCTTGCCGGTGCCGGTTTCGCCTTGGATCAGTAACGGCGCATCCAGTGTCGCCACTCGCTGAGCCCGGGCTTTCAGGCTACGGATCGGCGCAGAATCACCGAGCAGCGAATCAAATCCTTCGGCGTGGTCATGATGCATCGCCGCCAGGCGTTCACCGATGCGGCTCGGCGCATACAGGCTGAGCAGGCCGCCGGCCAGGTGCCGCGCACCGCCGTCGACACTTTCGCTAATCGGTTGTGCATCCAGCAGCAGGGCCTGACCGTTCAGGGTGATCTCGCGCATGGGCAGGCGAAAGCCCTGCGCTAACATCTCGGTCTGCAACTGCGGGTCGGCAAACAGCTCGCCAATCCCCAGCCCCTCAGGTTGCTGGCCGCACAGTTCGAGCAACGCCGGGTTGGCCAGCAGCACACGGCCCTGGCTGTCGACTGCCAGCACCGGGTCGGTCATGGCGGCGAGCAGGGCGTCGAGTTGCAGATGGCGGCGCTGGCCGGGGAGGATGTCAACAATGCTCACGGCTTTTACGCCATGTACCTTGAACAACGCCTCGCGCAGCTCGTCGAGCACCTCGGGGCTGAGGGTCGGCGCGTCGATGTAGACGTTGGGCGGCACCATCTCCACCGCATCCAGGTTGAGGTTGCGCCCACCGAGCAGGGCCAGCACTTCCTGGGTGATACCAACGCGGTCGATAAAGGTGACGTGAATACGCATGGAGACAGGCGGCCAGCTGGGTTACAGGGCCGTCAGTATGCCCGGTCTGTCTGGCTTAGTTAACAACGCCTAGCCGCAGGTCAGGCGAGTAATGGTTTCGCTTTCATCGATATGAATATTCAGGCGCTGCAGGTTGTAGTCCAGGGTGGCGGCGTCGCCGGGTGCCAGTACGCGTACAAATTTGGCGTTGGCCTTGAGTTGTAGCGCCTCGATCTGTTTGGCGCTGGCCTGTTGCCCACGCTCGCCTTGCAGCTTCTCGACCGAGCAATCGCCGCTGATTTCCGCCACGGATTGCGCCGGCTGCGGCGAGCTGCAACCGGCCAGCAGGGCGAGCAGGCTAAGGCTGGCGAGAGAGTGACGAAGAACCATGGTGCATTCCTTGTATGAGTAAAACTTCCGCCAGCCTAGCAGCCGTGTCTGCTGCTGCTCAACGCTGCTGAATGAATTAGCTGCGCCACGCCGATAAAACCATCAGCAACAGCGCAAGCCTGGGGCAACTTCCTTACAATTGCTCTTTTCCCCAGAGAGGGCGGTCCTGTGCAAGCGGTGATCTCGATTCAACAACTGAGCAAGACCTACGCCAGTGGTCATCCGGCGCTGCAGAACATCAATCTGGATATTCGCCAGGGCGAGATTTTTGCCTTGCTCGGGCCCAATGGCGCGGGCAAGACCACTTTGATCAGCATCATCTGCGGCATCGTTAACCCAGGCAGTGGGCGCGTGCTGGTGGGCGGTAAGGACATCATCAAGGACTACCGCGCCGCCCGTGGCCAGATTGGCCTGGTGCCGCAGGAACTGGTCAGCGATGTGTTTGAAACCGTCTGGGCGACGGTGACGTTCAGCCGTGGCCTGTTCGGCAAAAAGCCCAACCCGGCCTACCTGGAGCAGCTGCTCAAGGACCTGTCGTTGTGGGACAAGCGCGACGCGAAGATTTTCGAACTGTCGGGCGGCATGAAGCGCCGGGTGATGATCGCCAAGGCGCTGAGCCACGAGCCACAGATTGTGTTTCTCGACGAGCCGACCGCAGGCGTCGACGTCGAGCTGCGCCGCGATATGTGGAACATGGTGCGCGGCCTGCGCGAGCGCGGGGTGACCATCATCCTCACCACCCATTACATCGAAGAGGCCGAGGAAATGGCCGACCGCATCGGCGTGATCAGCAAAGGCCAGATCATTCTGGTGGAAGACAAGCAGGCGCTGATGCACCAGCTCGGTAAAAAACAGCTGACCCTGCACCTGCAACAACCGCTGGCGAGCGTCCCGGCCGAGCTGGCGCGTTATGCGCTGGAACTGGCGGACGACGGCCACGCCCTGGTGTTCACCTTCGATGCGCAGAGCGAGCACACCGGCATTGCCGAACTGCTCAAAGACCTGGCCCAGCACGGCATCGATTTCAAAGACCTGCAGTCCAGCCAGAGTTCGCTGGAAGATATTTTCGTCAACCTTGTGCAGGAGTCGCGTCGATGAATTTCTATGCAATCCGCGCCATCTACCTGTTTGAGCTGGCGCGCACCTGGCGCACCCTGTTGCAGAGCATCGCCACTCCAGTGATCAGCACCTCGCTGTATTTCGTGGTGTTCGGTTCGGCCATCGGTTCAAGCATGACCCAGGTGCAGGGCGTCAGTTACGGCGCGTTTATCGTGCCGGGGCTGATCATGCTGGCGCTGCTCACCGAGAGCATTTCCAACGCCTCGTTCGGTATCTACATGCCCAAGTATTCGGGGAGTATTTACGAGTTGCTGTCGGCGCCGGTGTCTTATCTGGAAATCCTGATTGGCTATGTCGGTGCGGCGGCCACCAAGTCGATCATTCTCGGCCTGGTGATCTTGTTTACCGCGCGGCTGTTTGTCGATTTCGAGATTCTCCATCCGCTCTGGATGCTGGCGTTTTTGGTACTCACCGCGCTGACCTTCAGCCTGTTCGGCTTCATCATCGGCGTGTGGGCGGACGGCTGGGAAAAACTGCAGATCGTGCCGGCGCTGATCGTCACGCCGCTGACCTTCCTCGGCGGCGCGTTCTACTCGATCAGCATGCTGCCGCCAACCTGGCAGACGGTGACCCTGTTCAACCCGGTGGTGTACCTGATCAGCGCATTTCGCTGGAGCTTCTATGGCGTATCCGACGTTAACGTCGGCCTGAGCCTGGCGATGATTCTCGGCTTTCTGCTGCTGTGCATTTTGGCGGTGGGCTTGATTTTCAAAACCGGTTATCGGCTCAAGAGCTAGAGACTAAGGCGGCTAACCCAGAAATGTTGCAAATCGAGCGGCGGACAAACTTTGTTTGATTTGCAGCAACATGGCTCAAATGCACAGAACATCAGGCTTACAGCCAGTTGAGGCGGGCGGCGCTGCAGATTTGTGGCTAAGACCAACGTCTAGGGCTTGCCTAAAGGGGGGCGCAATGGCGTAGTCTGGAGTTGTCGCCCTGGTAGGCGACGCTATTCGCGAACAGTTGAAGAAGGAAAGCTTTATGCAAATCCAAGTTCACAGCGATAAACACATCGAAGGCAATGCCCGTTTGGTTGAATGGGTGAGCGCCAGTGTTGCCAGCAAGCTGGAGCGCTTCGATGACGAGTTGACGCGTATTGTTGTCCACCTGCATGACGACAACGGTGCCAAAGCCGGTGCGCATGACAAGCGCTGCCAGATCGAAGCACGGCCAAAGGGCCTGCAACCGCTTTCTGTTACCCACAAGTCGGAGTCTCTGGAACAGTCCATCGATGGTGCTATCGAGAAACTGCATCACGCCCTTGAGCACCAGTTCGGCAAGTTGCGCAGCAAGCGTGCCACCCCGCTGCAGGCCGATGAGGCCCTTGATATTCCGGGTCAGGATGCCTTGCTGCGTGAAGACTTCCTTGCCGAGGAGCAATTGCGCGCCTTGCCATAGTAAGCATCACAGCCGGCCGCACAGCTGGCTGCCTTAAACCTTTATCCACGCGCCCCCGCAGCTTTCTGCGGGGGCGCTGTCGTTTCAGGGGCGTTATCGCGCTGGTTTCCGCGCACGAGGTGCGCCAAGATCATGGCGTGATTGTCATGGGCACGCCGTATCGGCATCGTCAGGTCGAGGGATTTTATGGGCAACAGGTTATTCAGTCGGGCGTTTGTCGGCCTGATGCTGGGGCTATTGATGGTCACGGGCGCGCAGGCCGCCGATGAGGCGCAGTTGCTCGAACTGATCAACAGCTACCGCAGTGAAGTGCAGCGCTGTGGCGCTCAGGCCTCCGCCGAGTTACCACCCCTGACGGTCGACCCGCGTTTGGTGCAATCCATCGGCCGCGCCGGGGACTTGCAGCAGGCGATGAGCGCAGCGGGCTACCCGATGGTCAATGTGCAGGCCATCAGCCTGTCTGGCCCCCGCGATGCGGCGGCCGCGCTAAAGGTACTGCAGCAGAGTTTCTGCAAAATCGTCCTGGACCCGCAGTTTGTCGATATCGGCATCCATCAGCAGGGCCGCGACTGGCGCATCCTCCTGGCTCGCCCGCTACTCACCGCCCGCCTGGGCGACTGGCAGGCAGAAGGGCAGAAGCTGCTCGGCCAACTCAATAGCGCCCGCGGGCAAACGCGCCAGTGTGGCAACCAGACGTTTGCCGCCGCCGCGCCGCTGCAGTGGAATGCCACGCTGGGCAGCACTGCCGAAGCTCACAGCCGCGCCATGGCCAACCTTAATTTCTTCGATCATCAAGACCCAGACGGCCGCACACCGGGCGATCGCGCGGAACTGGCCGGCTACAGCGGCCAGCGCATCGGCGAGAACATCGCCGCCGGGCTGGACACGGCGAGCAAGGTGATCGACGGCTGGCTGGCCAGCCCCGGCCATTGCGCCAACCTGATGAACCCACAGTTCAGCGAACTGGGTGCGGCCTACGCCAACGACCCGAAAAGTGACGCGGGGATTTACTGGACGGCGGTGTTTGGCGCGCCTTAAACCTCTGCGCGAGATCACCCAGCCGCTAACCCCGGTACGGCTGCTTATGGCGCCGCCGCATCGGCGGTAGATGCCGTCTTTGCGCGCAAACAACGCATGACCCATCGTTAAACGCCGGCCACGGCTCAGGCAAATGGCTTGCCATAGCCTGCAACCCTCGTCGGCTAAACACAGCTGCGCATTTTCCAGCACGACGATATCCCGGTGAGCCCGCTCGACTAGGCGTACAGTGAGGTGTTGCCCGCGCGTGAGAAGGTCGAGCGCGAGGGTTTTTCACCTGGTTGTACACCGAGGTACTGATATGAACATTTTCAAGCTTGTCTCCGCGGGCATCCTGCTTTCCGCCTTAGGGCTGAGCGGTTGCTCCAACATGACCCATCAAGAGAAGAGCACTGCCGCAGGGGCCGCTGTTGGCGGCGTGGCGGGTAACTTACTCTGTGGTGGCGTGCTCTGCACCGGTGCCGGTGCTGTAGTGGGCGGCGTGATTGGTCACGAGGTGAGCAAAGATAAGGACAAAGACAAAAAGTAACTCCAGCTGATTTCTGCCTGACCCCGTTCTGGGTGTCAGGCTTGCGGCGTGCCTACGCCAGCACTAGCAACTGTCAATGCTCTGCCTATCAACCAGCCTTGAACGCCAGGTAGCGGGCAAATGTGCCGGTTTATCCAGGTTATTAAAATAATTTAGATAAGCGTTCTCATTTACGAGCAATTCCACACCTATTTATACTGCGCGCCATTCTTGATTGAGGGCGGCCGTCGTGGGTGTTCTTTCAGCTATTCATGAGCGTGTGCACGAGTTGCTGATCGCCCCGGTCAGCGCCCAGTTCTCCGGCGTTTTTGACCTCAACGGCCGCTTCGGCGTGCTGTTTCTGTGTATCTCTTATGCCGTCGCCTATGCCTTGTTTCGCTACCGGGCGCGGCACCAGCTGACCGACGCGCGCTCGTTCTGGCAGTTCATCGGCGGCAGTCGGGTGAATTTTCATCGCTCGGCGTTGCTGGATTACCGCTACTACCTGGTGCGGGCCATTCTTAAAGTCGCGCTGGTAGTGCCCATCGTCGGCCTGGTTGACCCCTATATCCTGCACGCTGGCGATTACATGGCCTTTTTTAACAACCTCTGGGGCGCGCGTCCGCAACTGGGGCAGAACCTGGCGCTGTCGCTGTACTACGGCCTGGGCGTGTTTTTGCTGCTGGACTTTACCCATTACTGGGTTCACCGCGCGTTTCATTGCCGTTGGCTGTGGGTGTTCCACAAGGTCCATCACTCGGCACCGGTGTTGGTGCCGGTGACTGCGAGCCGGGTGCACTTTGTCGAGAAAATCATCGGCCAACTGGCCAGTGCCATCAGCCTCGGGCTGTATGCCGGGATCTTTTGGTACTTCTGCGGCGGTGAAGTCAGCCGTTACACCCTGTTTGGCGTGACCTACCTGGTGTTTATCTGCAACGCACTGGCGGCCAACTTGCGCCACAGCCATGTCTGGCTGTCCTTCGGGCCATTGATCGAACATGTGTTGAACAGCCCGGCCCAGCACCAGATCCACCACAGTGACGCGCCCCGGCACTTCCATAAAAACTTTGCGACCAACCTGTCACTCTGGGATTGGCTGTTCGGCACCCTCTACGTCACCCGCGCCAAGCCGGAAGTCATCAGCTTCGGTACGGGGGAGGGCGACCATGAGCGCTACCTGAGCCTCTACGGTTTGATCGTCACGCCCTTCGTCGATATCGCCTGTAGCGTGAGCGGCGCTGCCCGCCGTTTAAGCGAAAGCAACAGGGCACCGACCAGCGAAACCTGAGCCGCGCGCCGTAATACCGCAGCATTCACGTCAAACCTGTGGTTGAACGCTGCGGGGGGCGAGTCCATGCTGGGCTTTACCCCCACCGCCAGAGGCTCATTTATGGACGTCCTTCGCACCCCAGACAGCCGCTTCGCCAACCTGCCAGGCTACGTATTCGAGGCCCATTACCTCACGGTCGATGACGGCGAAGGCGGCCAGTTGCGCGTGCATTATCTGGATGAGGGCCCAGCGGATGCGCCGCCGGTGTTGCTCCTGCATGGCGAGCCGTCCTGGAGTTACCTGTACCGCAAAATGATCCCGCTCCTGGTCGCCGCCGGCCACCGGGTTATCGCGCCTGATCTGGTTGGCTTCGGTCGATCCGACAAGCCGAGCAAGCGCAGCGACTACACCTACCAACGTCATGTCGACTGGATGCAGGCCGTGCTCGACCAGCTCAGCCTTGAGCGCATCACCCTGGTCTGCCAAGACTGGGGCGGCTTGATTGGCCTGCGCCTGGTGGCGGAAAACCCACAGCGCTTCGCCCGCGTGGTGGCCGCCAACACCATGCTGCCCACTGGCGATCACAATCCCGGTGACGCCTTCAAAAGCTGGCAGGACTATTCACAGAAAGTCCCGGAGTTTCCGGCAGGGGCGATCATCAGTCGCGCCACCACCACCGAACTGCCGCAAGCGGTGATCGATGCCTACGACGCGCCGTATCCGGATGAGTCCTACAAGGAAGGCGCTCGGCAGTTCCCCCTGCTGGTGCCGATTACGCCCACAGACCCCGCCTCCGACAAAAACCGCGCCGCCTGGGCGGTGTTGATGAAGTGGGATAAGCCCTTCCTCACCGCCTTCAGTGACTCCGACCCGATCACCGCCGGGGGCGACAAAGTCATGCAGAAGCTGATCCCCGGCACTCAAGGCCAGGCCCACACCACCATCGTCAATGGCGGGCACTTCTTGCAAGAAGACCAAGGCGAAGCGCTGGCTGGGGTGGTGAACAGCTTTATTGCCGCCAATCCACTCGCCGCGGGCTGATAGCGGCGCTTTTGACCTGGCGTAAGCGGGTTGCCAAGCAATGCCCGGTTGGCGTCAGTGCACGGAGCCCGAGGCGCGGCGTTCGTGCACCAGCGCCAGGGCGCGCTGGGTCATCTGGTCGAGCAGGCGGTCGCGTTGTTTCTCCGCGTCGCCCATGGCCTTCTTGCCGTACTGCTTGAGCAGGTAGGCGTGGATCTGCCGCACTTCCTTGGATTCAAAAATCGGCGTCAGGTCCTGCACTGCTACCATGCCGTCCGAGCGATAGGCGCGGGTGCTCATCAATACCTGCGGCCCGTGCGCCGTCAGCACGCGAAAACCCATGGCCTCGAAGGTCGGCACTTTATTGGCCACACAGGCCAGTTCGGCATGCGGGTGACGGCTGACCATGTGCTGCAGCATCGCCCGGGCAATGCCGCGTCGGCGGTGGCTGCTCTGCACGGCCATATAGGCCAGCGTGCACGCCTCGGGGTCATCCTTGGCCGGCAGGTACAGGGCAAAGCCCAGCACCAGGGACGGGTCGAGATCGTCCAGCGCCAGCACCAACTGCGCGCTGCCCGTTACGTCGCTGTCCATGGCCTGCAGGTACAGGTGCATCTCGTAGCCGATCACGTACTGGTACAGCTGATACAGCGGGTTGCTGGGCGCCAGCGACACCGGGCTGATGTCGCTGAAGTAGTCCACCACCATTTGCAGCACCTGGCTTTTCAGCGACTCGGGTGGCGGGGTGTTCAGGTGGGCAAGGGTGAACATCAGTCGGCTCCGGGGTGTTCGCGATTGGGGCGTTAGCGCTGGCGGCATTGTAACGCCCTCGGCACGTGCCCGTTGCAGCCCGAAGGTGACAGCACGCTGCAGAATCCGCGTGCCTCGGCGCAATGGCCGCTTCCCAGTGGCCAGGCTTCCTATATGATGCGCCACCCGCAAAAACCGCACCCCAATCATCAGGTCACTATGTCCGTTAATGCCCTCTATACCGACCTGTCTGATTATTACGATCTGATGTGCGCCGATATCGACTACCAGGCGCAAAGCCACTGCGTGCAAAGGTTGCAGCAGCTGTTTGGCAACGCCGGCAGCCGCCACCTGGATCTGGCCTGCGGCACGGGGCCGCATGTGCGCTATTTCAGTGAGGCCGGCTATACCAGCAGCGGCCTGGATATCAACCAGCCGATGCTGGAAAAGGCCGCTATACGCTGCCCGCAGGCGCGTTTCGCCTTGCAGGACATGTGCAGCTTTACCGTCAGCGAGCCGCAGGACCTGATCACCTGCTTCCTTTATTCCATCCACTACAGCGCCGGCATTGAACGGTTAAAAGCCTGCATCGCCAGTGTGCATGCGGCACTCGCCGCCAATGGGTTGTTCTGCTTTAACGTGGTCGATAAGGGCAAAATCGACAACCGCTTGTTTACCGCGCACAGCGCGCAGCATGACGACGGCTTATTCACCTTTAGCTCTGGCTGGCATTACGTCGGCGAGGGTGAGCAGCAGTTGTTGCGGCTGCGGATTGAGCGGTCGGTGGCGGGGCAAGCCGAGGTATGGCACGACGAACACCCGATGGT
>JAWWDH010000091.1:0-10115 GCA_033720015.1 Pseudomonas sp. | reverse complement strand
CGCGCATCCTCTTCGTTGGTCAATGTGGCGTAGATGTCTGCGCTTAAGCGGTTCTTGTCCATGGCAACTCCTAGCATAAATGGAGGCGCTGAGCGGCATGATGCCATGCCCCATGCCAAGTATGTGCGGCGCAAAGGCTTGCGGGCGCTCGTCTTCCGGACCTGTCTCTGCTTGTGATGACGCGCTGCGGCCCTGTACTGATGCGCCCTGCGTAACGATGCCCTGTTGTGGCTAAAGCTCCGGGGCCTGCAGGCTGAACTAAGCTTCAGAGTGTCTATAGAGGAGACTCACCATGCGTAATGTATTGATTGCATTTGATGGTTCCGACAGCTCGAAGCGCGCCTTGCAGTACGTCATTGACTTCGCGCAGACCCACAACGCAACCCTTGAGGTGCACCTGATTAACGTGCAACACGAAGCGACGATTTATGGTGTGTACGTTAACGACGAGATGAACACTAACATCCGCCAGTCACAGCTGGATAAAGCCAGCGAAGTGCTCGAGTGGCCGCTTGAACAGCTCAAGGCCGCCGGGATTAACGGCACGACGCACGTCGCACTCGGCAATATCGCCGGGCAAGTAAGCGCTGCGACCAAGCAGTTGCAGTGCGATACCGTGGTCATGGGCACCCGCGGTTTGGGCACCTTCACCGGCCTGCTACTGGGTTCGGTGGCAACTCGGGTGATTCATGAGGTGCAGGTGCCGGTGTTGCTGGTGAAGTAACGCCTGGAAGCAGTTGCGCATTGTCCGCGCAGGCAGTGCGCGTAACTGAGGTCTGCTCGTTTAGGCGCATCGCCTTGTTGGCCATGCCACTGATTCTCGGCCGACCACTGTGCCCCTCTATTGCTTTGCAGCTGTAGTTAGGCTGGCGTCAGTGCGGCTGGTCTAATGCTGCCTTGACTGGCACGAGCGCGCGTTATGCTACCCAAGGATTTACTGCTGGCCCTGGTGGTGATCATCGTCTGGGGCATGAACTTCGTGGTGATCAAGATCGGCCTTGATGACATGCCACCGATGTTGCTCGGCGCGCTGCGTTTTCTCTTGGCGGCTTTTCCTGCGGTGTTATTTATCAAGCGACCGCAGATCCCGCTGCGTTGGTTACTGGCCTATGGCTTGAGCATTTCGCTGGGGCAGTTCGCTTTTCTGTTCTCGGCGATGTCGGTGGGCATGCCGGCCGGCTTGGCCTCGCTGGTGCTGCAGTCGCAGGCTTTCTTTACGTTGCTGTTTGCCGTGCTGTTGCTGGGTGAGCGTTTTCGTCTGGCTAATTTATTCGGGCTGCTGGTGGCCGCCAGCGGTTTGTTGCTGATTGGTTTGCAGGGTAATGGGCTGATGACCCTGGCCGGCTTTCTCCTGACGTTGTGCGCGGCCGCGATGTGGGCGCTGGGCAATATCGTTACGCGCAAGCTGGGCAAGGTGGACCTGATCGGTTTGGTGGTGTGGGGCAGCCTGGTGCCACCGTTGCCGTTCTTTGCGCTGTCGTGGCTATTGGAAGGGCCTGAGGTGATCGAGGCTGCGCTGCGTGCGATCAACCTGGATACGCTGCTGGTACTGGCCTACCTGGCATTTGGCGCGACCATCCTCGGCTATGGCCTGTGGAGTCTTTTGCTGTCGCGTTATCCGGCCAGCCAGGTGGCGCCGTTTTCGCTGCTGGTGCCGGTGGTGGGGATTACCTCAGCGGCCTTGCTGCTTGATGAGCGCCTGAGCGCCCTGCAATTTGTAGGGGCGCTGCTGGTCATGCTCGGCTTGTTGTTGAATGTGTTCGGTGGCTGGCTGCAGTCGCGATTACGCGCGCGTTTCAGGTAGGCGCTTAACGCTTACCCATGGAGCGACGGGTACCACTTGGTGCCGCACCAATTTTCTTTTCATGGGCTGATTTATTGCCCTTCTGGTGCCAGGGTTGGTCGTCCTGTTTGCCGGAAGCAGTCTTGGCGGCGCTAAACAGCGAGGCAAAGCCACGTGCTTTGGGCGCTGCAGCCTTTAAATCACTGTGTGGCACTGCGCTGTCGGCAGTCTGAACGGCGAGTGTGGGTTCAGCTGCTGGGGTGTGGGTCATGACAATGTCCGCGAGTGCGAGAGGGAAAGGCCGGCGAGTATACCTGGCTATTGCGTGCGGATTGAGACTGTTGCTCAGTCGCGCACGGCACCTGGCGGCGCTGCGCGAAAAGGGCGGATTCGCTGGGCCTGGCGGCCCAGCGAGCAGGCAGGATCAGTCCTGACGGCTGGTTACTTCCAGCAGGTGATAACCGAACTGGGTTTTTACCGGGCCTTGCACCACGTTGATTGGTGCGCTGAATACAACGGTGTCGAACTCTTTAACCATCTGGCCTGGGCCGAACGAGCCGAGATCACCGCCGCTGCGGCTGGACGGGCAGCTGGAGTTGTCTTTGGCGACTTGGGCGAAGTCAGCACCGCCTTCGATTGCGGCTTTCAGTTCGTTGCACTTGTCTTCGCTGGCAACCAGGATGTGACGGGCAGTGGCGCGGGCCATGGGAGTTACTCCTTATAAAGAAGCGGCAAAGCCTACCGTAATCGTTCAGCTATTCAAACGCTGTGCGTCTGACGTTTATCGGATGGCCAAGAAAAAAGTGCCTGTAGCACTTATTCACCCCGCGCCGCGACGGCTCGCCAGGTGGCTGCGAGTATTGAGGTACCCATAAAAAAGGCTTACCCACGGGGTAAGCCTTTTTTACTTCAGCAGGTTTTGCTGCGTGGCTTATCGGCCATGCAGGCCGCCGCAGTAAACAGCACGTCGGTGGACGAGTTCAGCGCAGTTTCCGCCGAGTCCTGCACGATGCCGATGATAAAGCCGACGGCCACCACCTGCATTGCCACATCATTGGGAATGCCGAACAGGCTGCACGCCAATGGGATCAGCAGCAGCGAACCGCCGGCAACACCCGATGCACCGCAGGCGCTGACCGAGGCGAGCAGGCTCAGAAGCAGTGCGGTCGGCAGATCAACAGCGATACCCAGGGTATTCACCGCCGCCAGGGTCAGCACGGTAATGGTGATGGCTGCGCCGGCCATGTTGATGGTCGCACCCAGCGGGATCGATACCGAGTAGGTTTCTTTATGCAGGCCCAGGCGTTCGCAGAGCTGCAGATTGACCGGGATGTTGGCCGCCGAACTGCGGGTGAAGAATGCCGTGAGGCCGCTTTCACGCAGGCAGGTCAGTACCAGCGGATAGGGGTTGCGACGGGTCTTGAGGTAGACAATCAGCGGGTTGCTGAGCAGTGCGACAAACAGCATGCAGCCCACCAGAACCAGCAGCAGGTGCAAATAGTCGAGCAGCGCGGCCATGCCGGATTCGGCCAGCGTTGCTGCCACCAGGCCGAAGACGCCCAGTGGCGCCAGGCGGATCACCAGCTTGACGATGCTGGTCACGCCGTTGGAGAGGTCCGCGAGCATCTGTTTGCTGCTCGGGCTGGCGTGACGGAAAGCAAAGCCCAGGGCGATGGCCCAAGCCAGGATGCCGATAAAGTTGCCCTTGAGCAGCGCATTGATCGGGTTGTCCACCACGTTCAGTAGCAGTGTTTTCAACACTTCGCTGATGCCGCCTGGGGGCGACAGTTCGGCGCTGTTGCTCACCAGCGTCAAGCTCGATGGGAAGGCATAGCTGGCGGCTACTGCAATCAGCGCGGCGCTGAAGGTGCCGAGCAGGTACAGCGCCAGGATGGGTTTGATATGGGTTTGCTGGCCGTGTTGATGGTTGGCAATCGACGCTGCTACCAGCACGAACACCAAGACTGGGGCCACGGCTTTCAGCGCCGAGACGAACACAGTGCCGAGGAGGCTGACGCTTGCAGCGGCTTCAGGCAGGAACAGCGCAAGGGCGATGCCGGCTACCAGGCCGATGGCGATTTGCAGCACCAGGCTGGTGCGGTTGAGCAGTTGTAAAAGCGGGTGTTGGGCTGGGGGCATGACAGACATCTCTACTTGGCGGGCAGGCCTGCGATCTCTTTTATAGCCCACTGAGCAGAAAGGCTGAGCGGCTGGATGCATGGCTGCAGTGCGCGTTACGAGGCTTTTCGCGGGGATAAAACAAGACCGCGCTGAAAAATAGCGCGCGACTTTAGCACAGCTACGCGGTTTACCTGTGCTGTTACTGCCGCGCCTGGCCACTGACTGCGCCTATCAACCTGTAGTCAGGCCGGCTAGGCTAGGGTTCTTCAACGCGCTGAGGTTGCTATGTCCAATGAAAATGCGAGTGCAGTGGCTATGGCCCATTTGTCTCTGGTTGAGGCGCGGGTGCTGGGCTGTCTGATCGAAAAGCAGTTGACCACCCCTGAAGCCTACCCCCTGACGCTGAACGCGCTGGTGCTGGCCTGCAATCAGAAAACCAGCCGTGAACCGGTGTTGAACCTGACAGCAGGGCAGGTCGGGCAGGCCTTGCGCAGCCTGGAGGGGCGTGAGATGGCGCGCCTGGTGATGGGCAGTCGGGCGGATCGCTGGGAGCATCGCGCCGATAAGGCGCTGGAGTTGGTCGCCGCTCAGGTGGTGTTGCTCGGCCTGTTGCTGTTGCGCGGCCCACAGACCCTTAATGAGTTGCTGACGCGCAGCAGTCGCATGCATGACTTTGATGATGTCGAGCAGGTGCAGCATAACCTTGAGCGTCTGATCAGCCGTGAACTGGCATGCCTGCTGCCGCGTCAGCCGGGGCAACGTGAAGAGCGTTATATGCACGTGCTGGGTGATCCCGCTGATTTGCAGGCAGCGCTGGAAGCCAAGGCCAGTGAGCCAGGGAGGCCGTCGAGTAGCTCGCCGCAGGACAGTCGAGTCGAGGCGTTGGAGGCGCGAGTCGCGGAGCTGGAGCAACGGCTGGGACAGTTAGAGGCCGCCCTAAACGCATAAAGCACCCAGTAGGTGCTTTATGCGCGGGTGTGGCGGGGTTGCTAGCTGGTACGCAGTAACCGTTGCTGGCGCTCGCTCAGGCGCTCAGCACCGCCTTCTGCCAGGCGCAGGCGATCCAGTTGGCGCTCATGTACACGGTCAGCGCCACCTTCTGCAACATGCAGGCGATCCATCTGACGCTCATGAGTGCGCTCGGCACCACCTTCAGCTACACGCAGGCGATCCAATTGGCGCTCATGCACACGGTCAGCGCCGCCTTCTGCAACGCGCAGACGGTTCATCTGACGCTCATGAGTGCGCTCGGCACCGCCTTCAGCTACACGCAGGCGATCCAATTGGCGCTCATGCACACGGTCAGCGCCGCCTTCTGCAACACGCAGGCGATCCATCTGGCGTTCATGAGTGCGCTCGGCACCGCCTTCGGTCTGCAGCTTGTAACCCAGGTCCAGCAGAGCTTTTACGTTGCTATCTTGCATCTCACCCAGCAGCGGTTGTGGGTTGTCCTGCGGCAGGGCAAAGGCGCTGATGGACAGGCTGCTCAGAAGTACGGCGGTAAGCATTTGCTTTTTCATGTTCAGGCTCCTCGTAAGGGCGGGTAGTAAGTGAGTACGGAGCCCATATTACTTGCGAAAAATTGATGAAGAAGTGCAGGTTGAGCATGGTAATCATCGATGCCGTTGATAGTTGTGTTTTGTCTATATAAATCAATTGCTTGTATTGTATTCGTGAGCGGTTTAGGTGTTTTTTTTGCCGCTATCTACTTGTTTGTATATATCTAATTAGTTGATCTATATGCCTGTTCGTTGACGGCCTGCTTGATCAATCCATGTGTTGCGCTTGATACCCCGAACGACTGATATGTATTTTCTTCGCTTGAGCTGTTCAGCTATGGCTTCCTGTGTGTACAAGGACAACCGCACATGAACACCTCAACCGCACTGCCCTGGCTGAATTGCTGCGTGGTGTGATGAAGTCGAATGCGTGACCCTGATCTGAACGGTGTGCCACGCGGCGAGGTGATGGCCGTTGAAGGTTTTCTTGCCTGCTGGCCTGAGGATAATCGCGCTGCCGGGCTGCGTATTTCAGCCAGTACGCCAGTGGGAAACCGTTTGCCAGGTGCAGGCGCCAGCTCTTACCTGGCGCTGACCGCCAGCCTGGCGGCAGGGCTTTACGCTATCGAACAGCAGTTGCAGGCGAGCGCGCCGCTTCAGGGTGAGTTCGAGGTGCCGGGTAATTTAACGCTACCCTGTACCCTGCATGCCGCTATTGAGCGTCTCAAACGCAGCGAGTTGGCAGTGGAATTGTTCGGCAAGGAATTTGTCGATGGTTACATTGCGAGCAAGACCTTGGGGCTGGCTAGCCTCTTTGATGAAATTACCCCGTGGGAGCGCCGAATATTGGCCGCTCACGCCTAGAATCTGATCGTCGAGCATGGCTTCGGCGGCCCTGTATGGAGTTACCTCCGGCCCATGACTTTGATCCTAAAATCATTCAGCTCGCTGTATTTCGCCACCCTGTTAATGCTGCTGGGCTCGGGCTTGTTGAGCACCTACTTGGCGTTGCGGCTGGCGCAAACTGCAGATGGTTTGTGGGTCGGTGCGTTGATGGCAGCCAACTACCTGGGGCTGGTGCTGGGCGGCAAGCTGGGGCACCGGCTGATCGCACGGGTTGGCCATATTCGCGCTTATGTCGCCTGTGCTGGGGTGGTCACCGCCGCAGTGCTGGGGCACGGCCTCAGCGACTGGCTGCCCAGCTGGTTGCTGCTGCGGGTATTGGTTGGTCTGGGCATGATGTGCCAGTACATGGTGGTAGAGAGCTGGCTCAATGAGCAGGCCGAAAACAGTCAGCGTGGTCAGGTGTTTGCCGGTTATATGGGGGCTTCTTACCTTGGTTTAATCCTCGGTCAGCTGGTGCTGGTTGTGCATCCAACACTTGGCCTTGAACTGCTGATGCTGGTGGCGCTGTGCTTCGCCCTGTGCTTGGTGCCAGTGGCCCTGACCCGCAAGTTGCACCCTGCGCCTCTGCATCCGGCTCCACTGGAAATGCGCTTTTTTATCGAGCGCGTGCCGTTGTCGCTGACAGCCATAGTGGTCGCGGGGCTGTTGATCGGCTCGTTCTACGGTCTGGCACCGCTGTATGGCACGCGTATGGGCTTGTCCACTGAGCAGATCGGTTTGTTTATGGGCAGTTGCATCATCGCCGGCCTAGTCGTGCAGTGGCCATTGGGTTGGCTGTCCGATCGGCGTGATCGGGTCTATCTGATCCGTGCTTGCGCCGCGTTGCTGGTCGTGGCGGCATTGCCGTTAGCGCTTTTGCCGCAGGTCAGCTTGCTGCTTTTATTTGCCGTAGGCTTTGTCGTGTCTGCCCTGCAGTTCAGTCTCTACCCGCTGGCGGTGGCGTTGGCGAATGACCACGTTGAGGCCGAGCGGCGGGTATCGCTAACGGCCATGTTGTTGGTGACCTTTGGTATTGGCGCCAGTATCGGGCCGTTGCTGGCGGGGGTGCTGATGCGCTTTCTCGGAGCCAACATGCTGTATGCCTTCGTCAGTGGTTGCGCCTTCATTCTGGTGCTATGCGTAAGGCCCGCGAAGGTTACTAATCTGCATCAGGTTGATGATGCGCCGCTGCATCACATCCCAATGCCGGATAGCACCACCAGTTCGCCGTTGACGGCGGCGCTCGACCCGCGTGTCGATGAGCAGGTAGTGCAGGAACAGATGCACGACCACAGCGCGCCTGAGGATGCCAGCGTCGAGCCAGATGCAGATGCAGATGCAGATGCAGGCGCAGGCACAGGCACAGGCGCAGAGTCTAAAACTGAACCGGTTGAGCGCGGATGACGCCGCTGCTCACTGTGGTGATCCCAGTGCGCAATGAGGCTCAGGCGCTGCCCTATTTGCTTGAGGACCTGGCAGCGCTGCGCGTTGCGGGTGCGCAATTGATTGTGGTCGATGGTGGCAGCAGTGATAGCACCTGTGAGCTGGCACTCGGGCGGGTTGATCGGCTGCTCAGAACCGCTCCCGGGCGTGCGTTGCAGATGAATGCCGGCGCGGCTGCCGCTCAGGGTGAATACCTGTGGTTCGTGCATGCCGATACGCGGGTCAGTGCCGAATCAGTCGAGCGTTTGCAGGACGTGCTGCGCGAGCGCCCGCTGTGGGGGCGTTTTGATGTGCGCTTGTCCGGCAGCGGAGTGGCGTTATGGGTGATTGGCTGGATGATCAGTCTGCGCTCGCGGCTGACGGGTATCGCCTCGGGCGATCAGGGGATATTTGTTGAGCGGGCATGTTTCGACGCCTTGGGTGGTTACGCGCAGATCCCGCTGATGGAGGATTTGCAGTTGTGTCGTCGCTTGAAGGTACAGGCTCGGCCGTATTGTTTGCGGCCACCCTTGTCGACTTCCAGCCGGCGCTGGGAGCATCACGGAATCTGGCGTACCGTAGTGTTGATGTGGTGTCTACGTCTGGCCTATTACTGCGGCGTTAGCCCGGAAAAACTGGCTCGACAATACCGTCGAGGATCAATCCTATGAACCTTTCGATCTCATTGCACATGCTGGCGCGCGCGCCAGTAGCGGGGCGAGTGAAAACGCGCATGATTCCTGCGCTGGGTGCTCAGGGGGCCTGTGACTTGCAGCAGCTGTTGTTGGAGCGTGCCTTGCAGTTGCCAGCTCATGGCTTTAGTGAGCGTTTTCTGTGGCTGGATGATTTGCCCAGCGCCGAGCTGCAGGCGCTGGCGCAAGACTATGGTTGGACCTTGGTCGAGCAGCCGGCAGGCGATCTGGGTGAGCGCATGCGGCGCATTGCTACCCTGGGGTTGGCGGAAAGCGATGCGGTGATCTTGATCGGTAATGACTGCCCGGCGCTTGATGGTGACTATCTGCAGCAAGCCTGCAGTGCGTTGCAGCAGCAGCCTGTAGTGATTGGCCCGGCAGAAGATGGCGGTTATGTGCTGTTGGGGTTGCGCAGCATGCATGCCACGTTATTCAGCGACATGCCGTGGGGTAGCGAGCGGGTCTTCAATATGACGCTGCAACGCTTGCAGCAGCTGGACTGGCATCCGGCGCTGCTGCCTGCGTTGTGGGACGTGGATCGGCCCGAGGATCTGTCGCGCCTGGCGGCGCTTAACATCTTGCTCTAGTGGCGTTAGAACAATCCGTCGCTGTCAAAGCGGCGCGCTTCACGTTGCAATTGGTAGACAAAGCGCTCGACCAAGCGTTGCTCCTGGCCGCCGATGCGATGAAAGCGTGCGCCAATAAAGGTGCTGTCCACCTTCTCGTCATACACTACATGCCGCACCTCAAGGGGGGTGGTCATGGCGCCGAAAGGAAATCGTGCGGTAAAGCGTTCATAAACCTTTCCGGCTTGTAGGTTGCTGCCAAGGCTACCGAGGAAGCGTAGCTTGCAGCCGGTTGCCGATATATCCACTAACTCTCCGGATAAAGCGCTGCGCAGCTTGTCGCCAGCCAACTCTATCTTGAGAGATTCGCTCTGTTTGAGTGGGGCGCGAAAGGCCCCGCGGCGTTGGTGGTAAGTCATTTCAGGCGGCATCGGACTGAAATAACAGCGCGCACCTTGATGCTCAGCAATGCGTACGTTCTGTTCGCATAGCCAGGCCACGCGGACACCATCGTGGAACGCTTCTACGTTGAACGCTTCACCATTGACTAGATAGCGCTCACCGTCGCTCGGCATCAACTCATCGAGAATCAGCAGGTTTTTATCGCGATCAACCTCGACCACATAGCTCTGAAAGCGTTGATTGCGTTCGTGGAAGGTAATGGTCAGTGGGTCATTGGCTTGTTGCAGTTGGCGCAGATTGGCAACTATTTCAACCGGTGCCTTGAGCACCTTGGGTGGTTGCGGGCCATCTTCCTGGCTAAAGGGGCTGGACACGGTCCGTAACTCTCCGGGCAAATGCGATGGCGCGAGCATACTGGATATATGACAGTGGGCTCGGTGTGCCTTTTTAAGTTTCAGGCCTGGCTGAGCGGGCGCTGCTGACCGATTCTAGCGGCACTGCCGCGGCTGTCATAGAGGCTTGGGGTTTCGTTGCCGCGAAGAATGCCGAGCATGCTGTTGGCCGAGGCCTGGCTGGAGCGAATCAGTCGGCCGTTACGCAGGTTAGCCGTCTGGCAGCGCTCGAGTAGGGCGCTGAGTTGATCGCCACGCTCAAGTAGCAATTCGCCTTGGCTGGATTGTGCAGCAAGTGCCTGCAGGCCTGTGCGGTCAGGGCTGAGGTTGAGGCTGGCGAGCAGCTGGCTGCG
>JAWWDH010000090.1:0-10124 GCA_033720015.1 Pseudomonas sp. | reverse complement strand
GGTGATTCCCGGTACGTTGCTGGCCAGGTTGGGCAATGACAGCCAGCGCGCGCGCTGGCTGTCATTGCCCAACCTGGCCAGCAACGTACCGGGAATCACCAGGCCGTCGAGATAGGCTTCAGGCACCAGGCCTCGACCCAGAGCCTGCATGATCAGCATTAGGTCGACAGCATTGCCGTCCAGCCCGCCGACATCTCCGCTGAAGGGCATCGCCAGAAGCCCCAGTTCGGCAAAGGTACGCCATAACTTAGAAGGAGCGGCACTGCGCCCGGCGATCAAGGCCCGGCGCTGCTCGGGGCCACATTGATCGGCGACCAAGCGCATCAGCGTTTCTTCGAGCATGCGCTGCTCGTCGCTTAGGGAAAAGTCCATACCTGCTCCTTACATTCCAAGAATTGTCTTGGCTACGATGTTCTTCTGGATTTCATTAGCGCCGCCGTAAATCGACAATTTGCGGCGGTTGAAATATTGCGCAGACGCTGCAGCCGCGAAGGCCAGTTCGTCATCCAGCGCATCGGCACCGTTGAGGAATTCGGCAAAAAACGGCAATGCCTGTGGGCCTAGTGCGCGGCGCGTCAGGTCACTTAGGCGCTGGCGTAGCTCTGAACCACGAACCTTGAGTAATGAGCTTTGCGCACCCGGGGCATTGCCATCGCGGGCGGCGGCGAGCACACGCAGATTGGTAACCTCTAACGCCATCAGCTCGAGTTCGGCCCGGGCGATCTGCTCACGAAAACCGGGGGCCTCTATCAGTGCTCGCCCACGATGGATCTGGCGTCGCGTGACGTCCTTGAGGTGACGTAGCGCTTGCCTGGCATGCCCTAGTCCGGCAATGCCGGTGCGCTCATGCGTGAGCAGGAACTTGGCGCAGGTCCACCCCTCCCCCTCCTCACCGACCCGATTGGCAACGGGCACTCGCACGTTATCGAGGAACACTTCGTTCACCTCATGGGCGCCGTCCAGGGTGATGATCGGACGCACCGTGATACCGGGGGTGTTCATGTCGATCAGCAGGAAGCTGATACCAGCCTGCTTCTTGGCTTGCGGGTCGGTGCGTACCAGGCAGAACATCATGTTGGCGTGCTGGCCAAGGGTCGTCCACGTCTTCTGGCCATTGACAATGTAATAGTCGCCCTCGCGCTCCGCGCGGGTCTTCAGGCCAGCAAGGTCAGAACCGGCACCAGGCTCGGAATAGCCCTGACACCACCAGTCGTCATTGCTGAGGATGCGCGGCAGGTAGTAGCGCTTCTGCGCGTCGCTGCCAAAGCGAATGATGACCGGCGCGACCATATTGACGCCGAATGGCACCACCGTGGGCGCATGCGCGGCAGCGCACTCTTCATCGAAGATGTGCTTCTGCACCGGACTCCATCCGGTGCCGCCATGCTCCACCGGCCAGCCCGGAGCCAACCAGCCGTGCTGGTTGAGCAGGTTCTGCCAGCGGATGTGCTCCTCGGAGTCGAGGCGCTGACCAAGCCTGACCTTGTGCTGGATATCGGCGGGCAGTCTTTCGGCGAGAAATGCGCGCACCTCGTCGCGAAAAGCGTTCTCTTCTGTGGTGAACTCTAGGTTCATATCAATCTCGCAAATAAGAAATGGGATTCAGAACGCCTGGGTATGAAAGTCTGGGCCGCCGAAATGCCGGGGGTAGCCGAAGGCCTCGATTGCTAGCACATCGATATCACTGGGGCGATGCACGTGGCCTGCGTTGACCAGACCGCGTGCCGCCTGCCGCCAGACGAAATCCAGGGGGGCGCGCTGCAACTCGGCATCGCCTTGGGCGGTGTCGTTGCCAGCCTCAACTGGCAGCCAGCCAGACAGATCCCAGCCTTCGGCACGCCAGGCAGCGAGCGTTTGGCATGCCTCAGTGGTGCCGGCGGCCAGGGTGCCCGTCAACGCCTCATGCAGTGTGGCAATAACGCTTTTCCCGCGGGTCACCACGACCTGACGCCTGAGCTGCCTAAGCGTGTTGGCCAGGCCCTGGATCAGCGCAGGGTTATCACCACGATCAAGCAGTTCGCAAATGGGCAGACTCGCGCCACGCGGCGAGAGCACCAACGCAGCAGCTCCGGTATCCACACCGGCGCATTCCTCTCCAGGCATAACCACGTCGATACAGGGTGTAGCGCTGGGAAGAGCGGCCATGATCGCCGCACGCCTTTCTTGGTCGACATCGGGTGCTATCAGGCAGGCCTGGATATCGGCACAGACTTGCGTGTCGAGATGTACCAAGCGCAGACCGACCTTGGCGGCATTCGCAAGCAGCACGTCGAACAAGCCGTGCCTGCCGATCAGGCCAAGCGTGTGCAGAGATCGCGCGTCGTCGGCGCCCGGCACCTTATGCGCACTTCGCGCGGAGAAGAACGCGTGAATCATGCCGGCACGCTGCGGCGACCCCATGCAAGCGAGAAACAGTTCACGCTCACGCTTGAGGCCTTCGGCGAATGGCAACTGAAAGGACACTTCGACGGCGTCCACACAGCGAAACGGCGAGAACAGGTAGGGGACATCCTGGTTCAACGAAGCACGGTAGCGCTGGCAGGCCTGCGCATCAGCCGCCGGAGCCGGCAGCTCTCCGGTACGGCGGGGGATGTACTCGCCCTGCAGCACTTTTTCTGCAGCCGCCAGGCCCGCCACCAAGGGATCTGCGCCGGGCACGACGTCATCCACGATACCGCTGGCTTTGGCCGCGTCATCCGTAACGAAGCGGCCGCTGGTGATCATGTCGAGCGCACATTCAATGCCGACCAGACGCGGCAGGCGTTGCGTTCCACCGGCCCCCGGAAGTAGACCGAGCTTGACTTCGGGCAGGCCGACACGTGTGCCCCGCAGGGCGATCCGCAGGTGACAGCCCAGGGCGACCTCCAGACCGCCGCCCAGGGCGGTGCCATGCAACACGGCGATCAATGGCTTGCTACTTGCCTCCAGCGCGGCGACCACTTCGGGCAGCAGAGGGGCTTCTGGCGGTTTGCCGAATTCGCGGATATCGGCACCCGCGATGAAGGTCTGGCCACAGCCCAGCAGCACCACGACCGCGGCGCCGTCATCACTGAGCGCATCGCCCAGCGCATCGAGTAACCCCTGGCGTACGCCCTGACCCAGCGCGTTGACGGGCGGATTGTCGATACGAATCACGCCGACTCGTGCGTATCGGCTATAGCTGACCGGCGAGAGCGGGTTGATGGCAGACGTCTTTTCGTTTTGCATAGTGAAATAGGCTCCGTGTTTGGCGGATTTTGATCATGATGCGCGCGAGACAACAGCAGGTCAACTATTTCAGAACTAGATTTCGCATTGCAAAACTTAAAATGCTCGACCACGACCAGGAAACGAAGAAGGCCACCTGCTGGCGGCCTTCGAAGAGAGAGGGACACACCGCTGATTTTCCACTGGAAAAGCTCGGTGCGGCCCATGTAAGTGCCGCGCTAAGGCCTTATGTGGATAAATCGTCGGTGCTCGGGACTGATCACGCAGCAATCTATGCGCCATTTGCACGCCGCAACGGGATCACTCACAAGGTGGTGTACGCGAGGCCGGGGTTACGCGCCCACGAAACGGCTTTTTATATCCAGAACGTCAACATTTATCGCAGTCGACTGAAGGGCTGGATGGGTGCACTTTCATGGCGTAGCAACCACGTACCTCGTTAACTATCTGGGCTGGCGTCGCATGCTTGAGCGGAACATCAAGCGCATTCAGCCAGAGTTTTTCTGCAGGAGGCGGTGGGCCGCCCCATGCAACAGTTAACGGGTACATAGCCAATAAAGCCCCCCCTGTGTATCGCTTTTATGATGAGTCAGTTATTCGAAACCTTGCAGATGCCCATGCTGCGGCACTGGCTCCAGCGGGCGAGAACGATCGCCGGCACCCCGGCAGTCAAGCCAATGCTGAGTAACTCGAGGTTGCTAAAAGGAATCGGGCCACCACCGGGCAGCGCGACACATAAGCCAGCAATCAGGATCAGACCACGAATGACTGCCTCAAGTACCGGCGTGTGACCGAGACGTCCCACACCGAGCAGATAGCCCTGCATCGCCGAGGCGAACAGTACGATGCCGAGCACCGCCTGGCAGAACACCAGCGCGATTTCCCAAGATGGACCTTGCATGATCAACGCGGGATTGAGCACGAACATGAAGGGAATAAAGTAGATCACGCTACCCAGGCGCATGGCCTGCAGGCCGGTTTCCATCGGCCGAGCACCCGCCACTGTCGCGGCGGCGAATGCGCCGAGGGCCACCGGGGGAGTGATGAAGCTGAGCATGCCCCAGTAGAGAATGAACATATGGACCGCCATAGGATCCAGCCCCCCGCCTTTGATCAGCGCAGGCGCTAGAGCTACAGCCAGAAAGATGTAGGCGGCGGTCACGGTCATGCCGATACCCAGAACGAAGCTGGTCAGCGCGCCCATGAGTAGCAGCATTGGCACACTTCCTCCCGCCAAGTGGATGAAGTCATTGGCGATGGTGCCGGACAGTCCAGTCATCGACAGCGCACCGACCAGCATACCGACGCCGGCAAGAATGGCGATCAGCTCGGCAAACAGCTTGGCCGTCGAGGTTAGGGTGTCCGCGAGCTCCTTCCAACCCCAACGGTACAATTTGGAGAACTGGTTCATCACCAGCAATAGGGCAGTCGCGTAATAAGGCGCGACCGCTTCGCGCTGCATCACCAGGAGCATCCACACTAGCAGGGCGAAAACGAAGATGAAGTACCAGCCTTGCTTAAGGGTTTCCATGACGGAAGGAAGCTCTTCCTTGGGCAGGCCTTCGATGTTATTACGGGCGGCGTAGGCATCGATCTGAATGAACAAACCTAGAAAATATAAGACTGATGGAATGACTGCCGCCAAGGCGATGGATGCGTAAGGTACGTCAAGGAACATGGCCATGACGAAAGCAGTCGCCCCCATCACCGGCGGCATCAACACCCCGCCGGTGGAAGCGCAGGCTTCAACGCCTCCAGCGAACGAACGACTCATGCCAATACGCCTCATGGCGGGAATCGAAAGCACGCCGGTGGTCAGTACGTTGGTGATCACGCTGCCACTCATCGAGCCCATCAATCCACTGGCGAAGATCGAGACCTTGGCCGGCCCACCACGCACATGACCCAACAGGGCAAAGGCCAGGTTAATGAAAAAGGCTCCGCCACCGGTCTTCTGCAACACCACGCCGAAGATCAGAAAGCCGATCACCAGCCCGGCAAAAGCCTGCAGCGGCACACCCATGATGCTCTCGGTGCTCATGGTGTGATACATCGCCGTCTGTTCCAAAGTCGATGAGAACGCCTGTATCGGACCCGGCATGATGTCGGCGACCATCGGATAGCAGGAAAACACTGCCACGATCAGCGCGATCGGCCAGCCACCCGCACGCCGCGCCGCTTCGAGAATCAGCAACCAGTAGGCGTAGCTGAACCATACTGCAGTCTGTGGCGCGGCAAAGGCCCAGCCACGCTCCAGGATGGGTTCGGCCTGAACCACGAAATAGCCACCGACGACAGCCATAACCAGGAACAGCAGGTAGTCGTACCAAGGTACCGGCTTATCCTGACCGGAGGGCAGCATCGGCCAAAGCAGGAAGACCAGCGGCAGCAGCAGCGCCACCACCGCATAATAAAATTGGGTTTCTAGTCCGGTTACAACGGTGAGCCATCCCCAATTGAAGAGATAGTCCAAGGTCATGAGCGTGAGCAGGACGGTGATGCTACCGGGTAGCCAGTTTAGTGCGCGCGGCAGGGATCGTACCTGCGATATCTTCTCTTTGACGGTGCCGACTGGCTCTTGTGGGTTCGCGTGATTCATGGAGGAGTCCGTGGCGTTAGGAATGTCGAATCAGCCGATGAGCGACCAGGCTGCGCCTTTTCTCGCGCAGCCTGATCGCAATCATCGACAGACCATCACTCGAAGATAGGATCGAATCCGGCCTTGCGAAGCGCCGAGGCACGGGCCGTCATCCAAGCCTCGCGGAAAGCATTTTCATCATCGGGCGTGTCGCCAGCGATAAAAGTCTTCCAGGTGCCAATCAGCAGGTTCTGACGCGCGACCAATTTATCCTGATGGCTCTGCATATCTGCAGTCCAGACACCGACGTCCTTGTAGTACTCGACCACTGCATCATGGAGGGGGATGACCCAGGTGAGATCCTGATTTTCCACGGAATAGCCCGCGGCGCCCGGAGCGCTGTCCTTGTAGCTGTCGTAGTTATCCTGCAGCGCCTTGACCAGACCATAGGCGACCTTATCGGTCAGATCGGCGTTGGCGACGATGACCGGATAGGGATAGCTGGCGCTTTGCAACGGATTCTCCGCCGAGATACCACCGGCGCCGGAGGTCACGACGTGAGGACGGAAATACGGTGCGACTTTCTGCATGCGCTGCCAGGCTGCCGTGTCATTGGGGTCCAGTACGGGCCAACTGATCCCCCGCGGGCTACTGGCTAACTGCTCGGCCGGTGGTGTCACCGTGGTGGTGAACGAAGCATCGACATTGCCGGCGATAATCGCCTCAAACGAGCGCGCATAACCAGGGTAGTCGACTCGCACGACATCGTCCCAACTTAGGCCACCGAAGGCCAGATAGGCTTCCGTGCCTTTGTTAAGCGCATCGTCACCACGAATATAGGCGATACGCTTGCCTTTCAGGTCGGCCGGCGTCTTGACGTCAAGGTCCCCAGCCACGGCCAATGACAGGCCGAAGGACGCTATCGAGGTGGTCAGCACTCGCAGCGGTTGCGGGCCCCAGTCAGAGTGGGCGAACATCAACACACCCTCGGCACCGTAATAACTGGCGATACCGCAAGCGCAAAGATCCACGCGCTTCGTCTTTAGCGGTGTCATGCGCGAGACATCATTATCGCCAGGCAGCACACGCACCGAGGTGCCGTACTGGCTCTGCAACATGCCACCAATGGCGACAGCCTGGGCATAACCACTGGAGCTGGTCCCGTAAGCGGTCCACGCCATCGCCTTGGGTAGCTCGACTTCCTCAGCGGTGACCGCTCCTGGCAAAACAAAATAAAATGGTAACGAAGCAATCAGTAGTGGACGGACCAGGCGATGCATGGGTGACTCCTTTTATTTTTATTTCACTATGCGGAATTACATTCCGCCGTTTCACCAATACTAAGAATCCTTACTTGATCTGTCAATATCAAAGCGATTGACCCGATTACAGCCTCCGCTTGTGGAGCTCGATGCGCACTGATGGTGAGCGGGTACCTGTGTGTACGTGGCCTGATCACCCTTCGCGACATCCTTTCGCGGGTTCGCCAGACTCACCTCAGTGGCAGTCGGGGGGTGAGGACGTTCTGCTGCATCCTCCGAGATACATCATCACGTTGAGAAAACACAGGGTTAGTCCACTCTGTTGGCCGTGTGTGTTGCAGCCGATGCACAGCCCAAGCTGGAGGCACGCTATGCGTGGATAGACAAACAGCTCGCTGACCGTCAATTTCTGCTCGGCGAGACGTTCACTGTCGCCGATGCTTATCTGTTCGCGCTTGCCGGCTGGGGCCAGGCAGACTGGTTGACGTCATACTTCAAGGCCGACATCTACTTCGACGATTTAAAAAATCTCCAGGCTTGGTATGGCCGGGTGCGTGAACGCCCAACGGTTCAAAAGGCGCTGCAGGAAGAAGGACTGGAATGATGTTGAAGTTCTAGGAGGAGCTGCGGAAACTTAATGACGGATAGCCTGCGAGATTGGCCTCAACGGTTTGTTACATCGCAGTTCAGCAGGCACATCCGAGTGACCGCTTCTGGCCGATCTCAGCCGCCCACGACAGGCAGCCATTGGCCGATTCTGTTGAAAAAGTCAGCCGTGGTAATTGGCGATACTCACATCTGTATCGGCTGCTGCCAGTAATCGGGCGAGTGCGGTGGCCACCGCCTTCGAGCGCTGACGGCAGAACAGAACGAAGCCTTGCCACTAAGGCCTGCGGATAATCTATCGTCTCTGCCGTTTCTTCAGGCAGACCTCCGAAATGACTGCTTGCTTGTTGGGCCGCACCTTTTTGGATCGTTCGCAAACCTTATGTGCAGTACCGAACAGAGCTTAATTTCTGTCGCTATTACAATGTCCTCAACTTCTGTTAGAGATGTTGAGCATGCTTCGGCAGAACCGCCTTTTGATAGCCCTTTCAGAGGCCGCTAAAAAGCGCCTTTTCAGTCATATGGAATGGGTGGCATTACCGCAGGGCGAAATTCTCTACGAGTCCTGCGAGACAATAAGTCATGTCTATTTTCCCGTTGACTCAATCATTTCGCTCCTCCATGTATTGGGGAACGGTGATTCAGCTGAGGTATCTGTGGTTGGTAACGAGGGACTAGTCGGTATTTCGCTGTTCCTGGGCGTCGATAGCACAATCAGCCGTGCAGTCGTACAAAGTGCTGGTCGTGCCTACCGAATGCCTGGAAAACTATTCCAGGACGAGTTCAACCACCACAGTGAGCTGAATATACTGATACTGCGCTACATCCAGACACTGATTATCCAAATGTCGCAAACATCAGTTTGCAATCGGTATCACTCCATCCTCCAACAGCTATGCCGATGCTTACTGTTATCGCTGGATCGTTTGCCGGGCAATCAGTTGACGATGACCCAGAAGCTCATTTCCGACATGCTCGGGGTGCGTCGTGAGGGCATCACTGAAGCTGCCTGTATACTGCGGAGATTGGGCGTGATCGCATACAACCGTGGTCATATCACTGTGCTTGATCGTGTTAAACTCGAACATCTGAGCTGTGAGTGCTATGCCATAGTCAGGCAGGAGACTGATCGACTACTGCCTCGGTAAGCGCCGTCTTTTAGCTGATTGAATAGCCTCGAGTTCTCTAAAGGCTTCCATGCCTAATTGTGAGTCCGTATATGGCCCAGGCTGTGTAAAAATCTATGGTCACCCCCACTTTTGCAATACTGATCAGCGATGAGCGTTAGGCTTGCCTAAATCTATCCGGCGTCTTGGTGGAGCAAGCTCCGCGCCTCGATGAGAGTCGCGCCTGAGGATCCTGAAAACGTTGGCGGCTTCAAAAGCCAGTTTTTACATCAGGTTCTTCATCAGGCCGGTGGGCCGTTCACGTCATCGTCTATTCAGCTATCGCAAAACCGGAAAAGGTCGTCGTGGTACTGCTCAGTCAGTAGGGTCAGGCGGTCAGGCCGTCTGGCTCGGCTTCATATCGAGTGTGCTTAACGGCAATCGCCCAGGCAATGCGGGCCAGTTTGTTCGCCAGGGCGCAAGCCACCACGTTCGAGTGGCGTCGAATGAGCAAGCCCCGCACCCAAGTCGCCAATGCCCCGCGCTGATGCTCAAGTCGCATTAGATAGACTCGAGCGCACTGAACCAGCAAACGCCTGAGGTGCTTGTCACCCCGCTTGCTGATGCCCAACAGATTGGTGCGACCGCCTGTGCTGTACTGCCGGGGCACCAGCCCGAGTGATGCGGAAAAGTCGCGGCTACTGGCGTATTGCCGGCCATCGCCCATCTCGACCGCCAGCAAGCTGGCTGTGATCGGGCCGACCCCCGGCATGCTGAGCAACCGACTGCCCAAGTCATCCTCGGCTACTTGAGTCTCCAGCTGACCCTCCAACTCCTTGATCTGCTGATCCAAGTAGAGGAAGTGCTGATGCAGTCGCATCAGCAACTGCATCAGTTGCGGCGGCAACGAGTGCTCTGACAAAGTGCTCGGGAGTCGCTTCATGGTTGCCAGGCCCTTGGGCAGGCAGATGCCGAACTCCAGCAGGAAACCATGTGCCTGGTTGGTGGCCTGTGTGCGCTCACGCACCAAGGCGTCACGCATGCGATGCAAAACAGACAGCGTCTGTTGTGCCTCGGTCTTGGGTGCGACAAAACGCATGGAGGGTCTGCACGCGGCCTCGCAGATGGCCTCGGCATCCACGAAGTCGTTCTTGTTGCTCTTCACGAACGGTCTGACAAATTGCGGTGAGATCAGTTTGGCGACGTGTCCGAGCTTGTTGAGCTCCCGCGCCGTGAAGTGGGCTCCGGCACAGGCCTCCATGACCACCGTGCAGGCTGGCAGATTGCCGAAGAGCCGCATCATCTGCAGTCGCGAGAGGTTCTTGCGAAAGACCGCCCGGCCTGCCCCATCCTGACCATGCAGAT
>JAWWDH010000089.1:0-10213 GCA_033720015.1 Pseudomonas sp. | reverse complement strand
CGTAGCCGAGCTTGGCCCGACCATTATCGAACTGCGCGAAACCCTCAGTTCCCTGCGCTCCTTCGCCCGCCGCCTCGAGGAAGACCCGGCCGGCTACCTGCTACGCAGCGACACCATCAAGGAGTTTCAACCATGAACCGTTTAGCCCTGATCGCTGCCCTGCTGCTGACTGGCAGCCTGACTGCCTGCTCGGTAATACCGAAAAGCCAGGCGCTAAGCACCTACCGCCTGCCTGCCAGCAGCTTACCCAGCCATGCAGTCAGCGCCGACTGGGCCTTACGGGTGAATAAGCCATACAGCAGCCAACTGCTCGACAGCACACGGATTGCGGTGGTGCCGCCGGGCGACCAGATCAGCGCCTATCAGGGCGTACGCTGGAGCGACCGCGCGCCGCTGCTGCTGCGTGATCGACTCATCGACGCTTTCCTCGATGACGGCCGCCTCCGGGCAGTCAGCAGCGGTGAGAGCCGCCTGCATGCCGACCTTGAGCTGGACGGCGACCTACGCGTGTTCCACAGCGAATACCAGAACGGCCGCCCCGCCGCCCGCATCCTGTTCGAAGCTCGACTGGTTGAAAGTGGCAGTCTGCGCATCCTCGCCAGCCGCCGCTTCAACGTCAGCCAAGCGGCCAGTGACACTTCGGTGCCGGCGGTGGTCAGCGCCTTCGGCCAGGCCGGCGACCAACTGGCCCGCGAAGTGCTGGAATGGACTCTGAGCCAGGGCCAGGCGGCGCGGCGACAATAAACCGCGCTCTAGACTCAGTTGCTTATTGCAGTGATGCCGTCACTCAACAACAGGCGCAAGGTAAAGCACGCACCGCCTTGGCTCGCATTGCGCGCTGTCAGGCTACCGCCCTGCCACTGTGCAAGTGTCTGGGCAATCGATAATCCCAAGCCGATACCAGAAATGCTCTGCACCTGTTCGCTGCGGTAGAAACGCTCGAATACCCGCGCCAAGTCATGCTCGGCGATGCCTTGACCGTAGTCACGCACACTGCAATAGAGCACGCCCTCACGCACCGCCACGGTGATTTCAATCGGCTGCTTGTCAGGGCTGTATTTGTCGGCGTTAGACAATAGATTGCAGAGAATTTCCATACACCACATGCGGTCGCAAGTGACCCACAGCGGCGTGCCGTCATCGGGCATCCAGTGCTGCGTCACTGACCGCTGAGCGGCCACGTCAGCAAAGCGCTCCAGTGCTTCCGCGACCACCTCACGCCAGTCGCACCGGCACAATTGCAGGGACGCCGGCTCGTTGCAGGTCATCTGTTCCTCATCCAGGCGCAGCCCTTCCAGCACCCGCCCGATCAGCTGATTCAGTTGTTTAACTGACTTGCGAACGCGTTGTATACGTTCGCTAACGTTCTGCGCCAGCTCACCATCGTCGCGTTGCCGCAGCAGGCGTTGCGCACTCGAATCGATCACCGCCAGCGGTGTGCGCAACTGGTGCGACATCAACGAAACAAAATCGCGGTAACGCAGTTTGGTCAAACGCTCTTGCTGCAATGCATCCAGCAGCTCACGAGCTTGCTCATGCTGACGGACGATTTCCGCATGGGCGCGGTTGGCGCGCCGCAAGCTGCCCATCAATTGCCAACACAGCAGCGCCCCGGCCAATAACACCCCAAGCACCGCTAGCATCACTTGGAACATCAGCCGCCGGTGAGCATCGCGGCGCTTGCCGGCAAGCTCACGGTCGGCGAGCATCACCTGATTGCTGATGCGCTGTAAGCGCTGTTGTATCCCGTCGTAGTTCAGCCGTGACTGATCGAGCATGTCGATACACACCAGCAACTCGGGTAAGACCTCCACTCGCTGCATATAGCGGCGCTGAGCACCGCTGGTGAGCAGAGTCAACTGGGCCCAGAGCAAATTACGGTGCAGGATTTGTGCGTTATCGCTGGCCTCGGTTGGCGGCGTCGTTAACGCCGCCTGATGCAGGCGGGCGCTCTGATAAGCCGCCTGACTCAGCGCCCACACCATATTTTCGCCTACATCAGTGCGAAGTTCGTCCTGCAGGCCGGCGAGTTTGTACAGTGTATAGCCCAGCAACAAGATGAAGCAGAGCACCGCCGCCAAGGCCACCACTTGCACGCGCCGAGCATGACTGGCGGTTTGGTTCACAACGCGACTGCTGCGGCCATAGATAAGTCCGGCAGCGCCGTACCGGCACTGAGCACCAAGGCGACCAGATCAGCCTGACGCGCGACCCCGGTCTTCGAGAACAGATTACGCAGGTGGAAAGCCACCGTACTGGCTGAGACATCCAGCTCCTGCGCCACTTCGTCGCCACGCAGGCCTTGCGCAAGAAGCAGCGCCACCCTTGCTTCAGTGGGTGTCAGGGAAAAAATCAACCGCAGTGTTTCCAACTCCGGCAGCGATCGGCTTTGTACGCAAGACACGAAAATCGCCAACAGATTGCCGGCCGACTCGGTCAGCATCTGAGAGCCCGGCGCCAGGCTTAATAGGCTGACAAACACGGCGCCGCCACTGCTGTAGCGCTCCAACGCCAACACGCGGCGCGCACCCACGGCCACGTGTAGCTCGCTGGCATATTGCCGGAAGGTTTGTAACGACGAGGGTTTGACCTCACACCAACTCAACCGACCGCGGCTGTCCTGTGCCCAGATCCCCTCTTCTTGGGCCATGCGCCGCGCTTTCGGGTTGGCATACAACAATTGGCCATCCGGGTCACACAACAGCACCGCGCCCGGCAGCTGAGCAAAGATGCTCTGCAGGTGTTCAAGAAAACGACCCTGATTGCTGCTGGCATGCCCACGCAACCGTTCGATCTGCGCCAAACGCCCGCTAACGGTAGCCAGCAGCATGTCGTAGTCGACCGGCTTTACTAGATAATCGTCCACCCCCACCCGCCTAGCTTCAAGCAAGGCGCTGCGCTGTCCCAGTGCCGAGAGGAAAATAAACGGCAAGTCCGCTAGATCCGGGCGGCGCTCGCGGATGTGCTGGTGGATAAAGTAGCCATCACGGGTACTGTCGTCACCGAGCATGACATCACACAGCACAAGGTCCGGGCGCTGCTGCTCCAGCTGCAACAAGGCCGAATCCACAGAGTTGGCCGCAATCACCCGGTAACCTGCGGCGCTCAACTCCTCAACCAGATCGGCCAGCAACGTGGCTTCATCTTCAATGCACAAAATACAGGCAGACATACGGACGTCCTGTCTCAGCTCAAGGACCAACAGTGATGCTGCGCAGCATCCAGGCCCAGCTATGATCGAAGCGCGAATCCTGTAACTCGACATGCTGATCGCGGGGATAAACGACCCAGAGCGGACCGTAGTCGAGCAGTGTCAGTGGCGTGCCATCCATGCGATGAGCGAGGATCGCATCCCACTGGTAGTAATCCTCAATACCTACCGCCACCTCATAGTCATTCCATGCCCGCAGCGTAGCGGTTGCCGGAGCCACCGGCACAACGGCTAGCAGCGCCAACACATCACGCACCAGCGGACCTTCGAATACCTTGACCCCACTCGTCCAAGCCGTAGTGGTGGCAACCCGCTGCTGGGGCAACGCCAACAGTTGATCTTGAGTCAGCTCGAGGGTTTGGCCGCCTGCTTGGAGGGTCAACAACGGGCCAGGGATTGCGCTCTTGTCAGACGCTGCCAACAAAGGTGTTGAGGCCAATAAACACAAGATGAAGACCAAGCAACATCGGCCAATAAACAGCTCTGGCGTGAGTAACAACATGCCCAAACGCGCACCTGTATCTGCGCGAAGCTTACTCGACCCAAGCATATTTCCTCCTTGAATTAAGACTGTAGGCCTCGCATTGGCCCAACTAAGTTAGGTTAATCTTTAACCATATAATATGTTTTAGCCAACTAAAACATATTGCTCCCGAAGCCCATCCGTACGCGCGTCGGTATTTCGAAAGACATTTCAGCTGAAAAAAGAAGGGTTGATGCTAAGGCCTGAGGCCCGTGAAGACTAACTCAGCCACCCGGTGAATTTGCATCGTGTGTGCTGCCTGATCCGGTTTGTCCTGATGAACAAACCGGGCGAACAGTAAAGTGCAGTAGTCGTTTATCAACTCGGCAACGGCCTCAGGGTCGAAGTCGACATTGAGCATGCCACGCCCCTGTAGTTCGCGGAGCAGGTTGGCGATCTCTGTGACGAGACGCTTGTTGATAGCCAGCATGCCTGGGGAGATCGAGCTGTTGAAGCTGAGGCTCATAAGCTCTCGCCAGATAGCGATGGGCAAAGCTTCCAGCTCATGCTTCATGATCGCCGCCTGAATATTGCACAAGGCGTCGATGGCATTGTCGAAGGTTTCCATCTCGGCTCGAACATCATTGATGGCACTGCGATCCGCTCTGTCTACCAGGGCGAAGAGAATCTCCTGCTTACTCCCGAAGTAGTTGAACACCGTTGGCGGTGAAACCCCGGCTGCTGCTGCAATCTGCTCGACCGTGGTGACGGTGTAGCCATGGCTACCGAAGAGACTCATGGCGGCGACAAGGATTGCTTCCTTGCGCTGTTCTTTTTGCTTCTCGCGCAAACCGCTCATGTGCTCTCCGTTCTACGGCAGGATTCAAACTTAAAATTTTATATGAAATCCTGAAATCTGAAATATTTCACCTCGATATAAAAATGTCGTGGCCTATAGATTTTGCATGGCAGTGAAAGCTGGCTCAACCGCTTGCGCCTGCCCATCAACCCTTATCTCGGCTTTTCAGACTGAGATGGGGGCTGCTATGCCAGCACCTCGCACGGCTTGCCTTCCAAGCTTGTTGAGTATGTGACCAATTAAACCCGTACAGCCCCCGCCTAACCATGCCGTCGCAATCGAGCGGAGAGCTCTGAACTGCTGGTGATGATAGTGGCCCCGCTCACTGCAAAGAGGTTTGCCGTCCCTATCTAAACGAAGGGGGCGCTGCGTGTCCGGCCTGCGTTACTGTCAAAAAACGACGAGTGACTGGAACTTTCCGCAAGCCAGAAGGTACCGCATGACTCTCGGTCGTTGGTTCAAACCTGGGCGCAGCGCGTGCAGGGTTTGGCTGTATTCACTCGTTTTGTAATCAGCAAACGACTCCGCAGAGTCCAAGAGGAAATCACCATGTCGATCAAATCCCGCGCTCGCCAATTGGGCCAAGGCATGACCGAGTACATCATCATCGTCGCCCTGATAGCGATCTCCGCCATCGTGGTTTACAACCTGTTTGGTAGCACCGTGCGCGAGCAAGTCGGTGACATGGCGGCCGAATTGGGTGGTGGTGAAGCCACACAGGCAGCCGCAGGCACCGGCGCCGAGGCTCAGGGAGCTGCGGGCGCCAAGCACAACCTGGGTAGTTTCAAGCAAGACGAACGTAAGTAACGCACGGGTATCGGCGGCATGAACAGGAAGTTCCAGCAAGGTCAGGCCATGGTTTTTGGCCTGCTGTTTGTCGGCATCACCTTGTTGGCTCTGATTGTGATGTTCAACCAGGGCATCCTCACCCGTGACCGGGTGCAGGTGGAAAATGCCGCCGACGCCGCTGCTTATTCGCAGGCCAAGCTGTTTGCGCGGCACCAGAACCTGATCGCTTATACCAACCGCGCCATCATCGCCAACGAGTTGTCGATCGGCCAGGTGGTGGCGCTGATGTCCTGGTCCAAGCGTTACGCGAACATCCCCCGCTGGGTTAACAGCTTCCCGGCGTACCAAATTCCCGTCGCACTGATCCCGCCAAAGCCGATGATCAGCGACATCCTGGCCGCAGTGACGCTGCCTTATCAGATCATGGGGCAGGTCGTGCGGACCGTATCGACCCCCGTGGTGTCGATCTACCCCACGGTGGCCTCCAGCTTCAACATGATCATGGGCTTTTTCCAGAAAGCCTTTGCTATCGCTACCTTCGAGGCGCAGATATCCGTGCCTCAAGAAGTGGTCAAACAACATCAGGCGACACACCGCAGCGATGATGAACTGAAGGTGGCAAACCTCTCGCAACTGTTCCTGATCCAGAACTTCATCCTGACCTATCTGGCCGATTATTTGCCGGTCGACGCCATGCTGGAGGCGGCAACTGGGGCCGGGGCCGCGCCGAATAACTCGCCGGGGCCCGGCCCGGCTCCCGGCGCGGATGGTATGGAAGAATCCGACCCGACACCGGGCAGCGTATTGAGTGATTTCCTCGGCGGCGATCTGCCCTCCTCGATGCTGGTCAATAACGCACCAGAAATGCACAACAAGAAAGCCAACAACCCAACCAGCATTGATGCCCGCAATGCCGCTCGACAATTTGCCGCGCTGCTCAACAACCAGCGCAATGACTGGCTAGACGCGCGTAACTTCAACGCCACCGTGGGCTTTGGCGTACCGGAAATCCCGATTTACCTAGGTTTCATCAATATCAAACTGGGTTTCAAGTTCGAAGTCGGCGTGTTTAACAACGGCGGCACAGCCTACGTCTACAACCCGCTGAGCGTTGCTAATGCCAGCAAGGGCATCCCAACCTATGGCTGGGCCTCAATCGATTACAGCTCCATGGGTTTCAAGCTCGACGTTAAACTGGCTGTAGAACTGTGCATGCCCCTGGTCGGCTGTGTAAGTATTTTCGATGGGAATCTGGGCTTTGGCCTTGGCCTGCCGCTGGGCGCCGGCACTCATCAGTTGGTGACCAACCCTGGGGATCAACGCCTGTTCCCAGCTCAGTGGGGTAACCCGGCGCAGGGTATGCTAATTAAGAAACACCGTCCCTATGGCGACACCATGCATCCGCTGCACGCCACGACTTGGGGCTGGGGCCATGTCATACCGTCACACGGTATCAGCCCCGAGGATTACAACACTGGCTACAGCGGCTCGCCGTCCTTCTTCACCCTCGGCGCGGATCACGCCGAAAGTGGGCGCAGCAAGGAATTTACTGTGGCGGTGGCCAAGCCGCTGAGCAGTGTCCGGACCAGCGACAACCCCAACAGCCTGAACATCCGCCAGGGCAAATTCGCCCTCGACACCCATGGTGTGGACGACAACCCGCTGGTGGCCCTATGGGGCGATGGTGAGCGAATGATGACCGTCTCCTCGGCGGAAACCTACTTCGCCCCGCCCTCCGGCCGCGATGAGTCGCCCAACCAGTACAGCCCCTTCTGGGATGCACGCTTACGCGAGCCGAGCACGTTCGTGCAGTTCATTGCCGCAGGCAAAATCGACCTCCAGGAAATTCTCGGCATGAACAGCCTGAACCCTTCCTATGTGGTGGGCTTCTTGATGGACCTGGCGCTGGATCATGTGATCAAGCCAGGTCGCGACCGCTTGCTCGACAAACTGCCGCCGCTGATTCAGCCAGTGGCCAAGCCGGCCATCGAGAACGTCACCGACACGGTGCTCGACAAAGTCACCGACGGCATAAAAGGGGCTCTGGAATGAACGAGCGCGCCTTAACCTCACGCTGCCAGCAGGGCCAGGCCATGGCTGAGTTCGTGGTGATGACCGCCGGTTGCCTGTTGCTGCTATTCGTCCTGGTACCGGTGGTGGCCAAGCTCGCTGACATGTCCTACAAGGCCCAGGAGGCGGCCCGCTATACGGCTTGGGAGCGCACCGTTTGGTACAAGAGCGCCGACACAAACGATAAGACACTGCCGACTCAGTGGGGCGAAGGTAAGACTGATGCTGGCCACCTGGCCAGCCGCAGCGACGATGACGTGCTCAATAGCGCCGAACGCCGCATCCTCGGTTTCACCCAGTCGCCGGCCGCGTTCAGCGCACAGGATATTGACCCCCAAACCACCGAAAATGCTAACCACTACTGGCGCTGGACCCATGGTAACGGCGGCTTGGCGATGAACAATCCTGGCGCCATGGTGGCCAACTCGACCCTGGCTGACAGCAAGACCCCCTCATTCGCCTATGACGTCATCGATGTCTACAACTCGGCCATGGGCGGCATCGCCAAGGTGGTCAGTATTTTCCAACTAGGCAAAGGCGACGATGATTTCCTACAAGTTGCCCACCCGACTCACAACTTCTATACCGCGGCGGTCAACATCCCGGTGCCCATGACTGGCAGCCAACTGGGCAGCCAACCGCTACTGGGCGAGCGCTTTAATAACGGCTTGAACGTCACTGCCCGCTCGGCGGTGCTGGCCGACGGTTGGGTGGCGCAAACAGCCGACGGCGAAGATAGCCATTTAGACCAGAAGGCCAACGACTTTGTGCTCGGTAACCTGATTGCCGATAACCCGATAGTTGAAACGGTGCAAAAACTGATCGGCATCTTCGAGCCGTCGATCAAAGATCTCGATTTGGGCTATGTCAACACGGACCCAATCCCCGATGCCGGCGTGAAGTGCAACGTCACCACTGGATTCTGTTACCTCGATGAATAACTTCATGTGCGCCTCACTGGCGCTGCTGGCATCGTCCGCCAGCCTGGCCTACGCCGATTGTGACTACGACGACTTCCCGCGGATGGACGGCATGCTGGTCAGCAGCCTGGGCACCAGTGTGCAGTGGAACCACGTGCCATTGCAGGGGCGGGCATTCCGGGTCCCGGCCAGCGTGGCCAGCGTGAGAGATTTTTACGCCGAGCAATGGGCGGATGCCGTCGACTTCACCGAGTTCAACGACTGGCAGCAGGTCCTCCACCTCAACGAAGACTGCATCATGATGCTGCAGGTCAGGGCACAGAACGACCGCTACAGCTACGGCCGCATGACCATCACCAACCCAGCACAAGCAGGTGCCGGAAGCGAGCAGCTGGGTAGCGGCATGCCGGTGCCACCGGAGGCGCAGGTGGTCAGCGACATGCGCAGCGACGACAAAATTCGCCAAGGCCGCCTGGTACTGCTGCTCAACGACGACAACATCCACGCCACCCGCGCCTGGTACGAGGCCGAGCTGCTCAACCAGGGCTGGAACCTCGACCACCGCAGCCTGCAGGACAACGCCACCGTGCTCACCTACAGCAAGGGCCGCGAGCTGATGACCGTGGGCTTGCTACGCCACGCCAGCAAGACCCAAGTGCTGGTCAACCGGATGGACCGCTGATGAGAAAGCAATTAGGCCAATCCATGACCGAGTACCTCGTCGTGCTCGGTGTCACCGGTGCCGGGCTGCTGGCAGCCACCTCGGATGTCAGCACGCTATTCGCCAACGTGCAGCAGAGCTACCAAACGCAATCGAGCGAAATGAACAAGGTGCAGATCTACAACAACCCCAAGCTGCAGATCATCGAGACCGAACGCGAGGAAGGCGATGGCGACGACGGTGAAGACGTACCCAACACCCCGCCGAACAATCCAGAAGCTGACTTTCCACCGGTACTGGAAAGCGTCTATGACCTGTCAGGTAACTTCATTGGTTATGTCAAAGACGGCGTGCTGGTCGATAACAACGGCAAGGATTTGGCCACTTGCGTGCGCGACTTCAGCGGCCAGTGCACCTTCGTCGGTGCCGATGGCAAGCCCATTTATGACGGCGCGGTTACCGATGCGCAATGGGTCGATGACGACGGTAAGCCGTTGCCGCTGCTGGCCCTGAGTAGAGGCGGCGCCGTGGTGGGTTTCGCCTACTTGTACAAGGACAAGTATCACGACGCCAGCACCCGCAAGCGCCTCAGCCCGCAACCGAGCAACTTAAGCGCCGTGCAGACTCGCCGCGTCAGCAGTTACGACGCCGACGGCAAGCCCTTCTCTTCCGGCTATGAAGCCAACGGCCTGATCTACAGCGAAAGCAGCGTGCTGTCGGGCAATACCCAGGATTTCAGCACCGAGAAAAAAATCGAGGGGGAGTTAGTCACCGTCGAGTTCGTCGACCCAACGCGCCCCAGCAGTGATCCGAAAAAATACAAAACCTGCGTGGTGGCAAGAAACAACTGGAGCACCAGCATCCCTGCTGGCAGCAACGTGCCGGGGCTTTTAGGCGACCCATTGTTCAGCAACCCCAGCAGTTATATCGACACCACCTCAGCCGGGTGCAACGGCCGCCATACGGTGAGGCTTGAAACAGACGGTAGCTGGACACTGGTCAAGTAAGTCAACCGAATGCCGCACACCGGCAGACCACTATTAAAAACTCATAACCGCGCGACTAGCGCCTTTGTGACGGGGAGCGACATGTCATCTGTTTCAGGAAAAAAGCTGCTGATCATTGCCATCGCCTGTGGCGTGCTCGCGGCCTTGTTGGGCTGGGCTTATCTCAAAGCCAAGGAGTCGCAATACAAGGCCGCGTATCGCCCGGTGAATCAGGTCAAAGTATCAGTGGTGGT
>JAWWDH010000088.1:0-10232 GCA_033720015.1 Pseudomonas sp. | reverse complement strand
TTGCTTACTGGCCTGCCCCGTGGATCTAATATAACTTTTTTATTTTTTTTAATTTAATGAACTTTAAACTGTTGGCACTGGCCTTGCGTTGGTATGGGGTACGTCGCCACACGCGCCCACACGACTGCAATCCATTGGAGGAACTGCCATGCATAAGTTGAAGACTCTGGCCCTGGCCACCGCAACCGCCGGGATGATCGGCCTGGCGCCTTTCAGCGCATTTGCCGCAGAGGGTGATATGAGCCGTGAGCTCAGTGAGGCTCGCCAGGAAGGCTCGGTATGGACTGCATTCGCACTCAATCGTCATCTCAACCCATTCGCCATTGAGGTGGATGTAGAGCACGGCACTGCGACAATCACCGGCACCGTGGAAACCTCGGTAGAGCGTGATTTGGCTGAGCAGATTGCCCTGGGTGTTGAGGGTGTGAACAAGGTAGACAACCAGCTCAAGCTGGACCCCAAGTTCGAGGCCAAAGCCAGCAGCGAGCCGAGCATGTCGCAGCGTTTTGAAGACGCCACATTGGCCGCCACCGTCAAATCCAAGCTGCTGTGGAACAGCAATACCGAAGGCTTGGACATCGATGTAGATGCCGAGAACGGTAAGGTGATTTTGAACGGTAGCGCGCAGACGCCCGAGGCCAAAGAGCTGGCCGGCCGCCTGGCCGCCAATACCGATGGCGTGCGTGAGGTGAGCAATCTGCTCAGCGTGAGCAAGGCCGACAGCTCGGCGGCCAAGGCGCAGAACGCCGCCGATGATGCGGCGGCCGCCATCAGCGATGCGTGGATTACCAGCAAGGTTAAATCCAGCCTGATTTATAGCCGCAACCTGGATGGCCTGAGCATCACGGTGGACACCCAGCAGGGCATGGTCAACCTGAGCGGCAAGGTGCTGAGCAACGCCGAGAAGCAATTGGCCGTGGAAACGGCACGCAACATTCGCGGTGTGCGCGGTGTAGATGCTGACGCATTGCGCGTCGACAGTTAATTCAGCGGGCTGCCACTAATCGCAGGCAGCCAATTTTTAAGGCGGCTACCACCGCCGTTACAGCCAGAGGAGAGTCACCATGACTGACAAAATCCAGCAACTGAACGAGCTGATTGAAATTACCCGTGACGGTCAGCGCTTTTATCAGCATGCCCACGAAGAAGTGAAAGATGTGCGCCTGCAGGCGCTGTTCCGTGACATGTCGCAGAGCAAGACCGAGCTGATTCGCGCGTTGTCGGTAAAAGTGGCCGCCAACCAGCAAAAGCCCGCCGATGGCGGCACTGTAGTGGGCAAGTTGCGGCAGGTGTATGCCGACACCAAGGCCACGCTGGTCAGCGACGAGGAGGCCACCTACGTGGCGCAGCTGGAGGAAGCGGAAGACCGCATTCTGCACGCCTTCGAAGCGGTACTGCAGGATGCTGACCCGGACGTGCATGCGTTGCTAGCGGCGCAAATGCCGACCGTGCGAGCCAATCATGACCGCATGCGTAATCTCAAACAGTCCATGCAGTAAGGCATGCGGGGCGTGGCTTGTGCCGCGCCCCGTAATCGCTGCGCATCAGGTGCAGCCCGGTAAACAAGGAGAATCACCATGTTGAGTTGGGCCATTACCTTTCTGATCATTGCCATCATCGCTGCAATCTTGGGCTTCGGTGGTATCGCCGGCACCGCTACCGGGATCGCCAAGATCCTGTTCCTGGTCTTTCTGGTGCTGTTCATTGTGTCGTTCATCATGGGCCGCCGCCCGCGGGGTTAGGAGCGCATAGCATGCAACCTTTGAAGACGCTGCTTGCCGCCCTGCTGTTGGGCGGCAGTGCGGCGGCTTTGGCCGCCGACACCTCACGCTCATCCAGCGCCGCATCAACCTTTGAGCCGACGCCGCGCTACTCCCAAGGCTGGCCCGCGCTCCGAGAAGTTGAGCATGCCTGGCCCCAATGGATGCGCAATCTCCAAGGCGCCGTGCTGGCCCTGGATGAAGGTGCGAGTAAGCGCTGGAACGCAACGCGATGTGCCGAACAGCGTTGCACCGAATCGTCAGCTCAGGCCATGCCTGCGTCGCTCAACGTAGACACCTACCAGCATCAGCTTTACGACTTGCCGCAGGTGCATCCCGCCACTTTGCCGTGGCGATCTGAGCAACTGATGCAGGCACCACAGCGTTTGAGTTTCTGACGGCCAGACGTACTCACGCTACAGCGCTTACCGCGCAGGTGAATGAGCGCTGCTCGGTCCGTCATGCAACTTGCACGATAGATTAAGGGCGATCATGCAGCTTGCATGTTCTAGGTCGATCAGATTGTTTTGTAAGTGATTGAAATGCATGGATTTAGTTGATTTGTAAAGTTGGCATGAGCCCTGCAATAGTTCTATTACGGTTGCCTCGGTAATCATGCAGTCAACCTGTGAAGGTGTCTGTGACCCCTTTCGTTCTGCCGCAGCGCATCTGCTGGGGTGTGTTCTACATAAGGAGAATCACCATGTTGAGTTGGGCCATTACATTTCTGATTATCGCCATTATCGCGGCCGTACTGGGCTTCGGTGGTATCGCCGGCACCGCAACCGGGATCGCGAAAATTCTATTCCTGGTCTTTCTGGTGCTGTTCATTGTGTCGTTCATCATGGGCCGCCGGCCGAAGCTTTAAGGAGTGTGCATGCATCCTTTCAAGACGCTGCTTGCTGCTCTGATGCTGGGTGGCAGTGCGGCGGCCTTGGCCGCCGATACGCAATTTCATCTCAATGAACTGCTCTCCAGTGATGTCGCCTACCAACAAACATGGCAGGCGTTGGTGGGGGACGAGAGCCGCTTGCCTGAGTGGGTGATCAACCTGAATGGTGTCGCCAGCCCCATGGAAGGCTTGGAAGACGATGGCGAAAGGTACTTGGTGGGCGAGCTGTGCCAAGTGCAAAACTGCTTCAATCAGCGCCTGTACGCGGCCTTCACCTGGGATAAAGACGCGGCTTACGCACTTTATGTGCAGCTGCCGGAAGGTCTGCCAGCTGACCGCGCGCCGAGCGAGCACGCCAGCCTGCGGTGGTTGGGCGAGCCGGACGAGGCGGTGCAGAAACTGTTGCTTGAGCAACTGCAAAACGACCCCAACTGGTATTGATTATTGCTGTAACGCTCCCTGAGCAGCCTTGAGCTGCTCCTTTGCCCCCCAGCTGCACCAGCCGCGCTATTATCCAGCCCATCAACAGGGGGATAGGTATGCTCAACGGCTTGTGGCTGGGTTTTTTTTTGGTGGCGGCCATTGCCGGCCTGTCGCGCTGGTTGTTGGGTGATGATCCTGCGGTGTTTGCCGCCATGGTCGAAAGCCTGTTCGCCATGGCCAAGCTGTCGGTCGAGGTCATGGTGCTGCTGTTCGGCACCCTCACGCTGTGGCTCGGCTTGCTGCGCATCGCCGAGAAAGCTGGCCTGGTCGACGCCTTGGCGCGGGTGCTGGGGCCGCTGTTTGCACGGCTGATGCCCGAAGTGCCGCGTGGCCATCCGGCCCTCGGCCTGATCACCATGAACTTCGCCGCCAATGGCCTGGGCCTGGACAATGCGGCCACGCCAATCGGCCTGAAAGCCATGCGTGCGCTGCAAACCCTCAACCCCAGCAGCACCACGGCGAGTAATGCGCAGATCCTCTTTCTGGTGCTCAACGCCTCGTCGCTGACCCTGCTACCGGTGACCATCTTTATGTACCGCGCCCAGCAGGGTGCAGCGGACCCAACCCTGGTGTTTCTACCGATTCTGCTGGCTACCAGCGCCTCGACCCTGGTCGGCCTGCTGTCGGTGGCGCTGATGCAGCGCCTGCGTTTGTGGGACCCGGTGGTGCTGGCCTACTTGGTGCCGGGCGCGCTGGCGCTGGGGGCGTTTATGGCGCTGTTGGCCACTATGTCGGCCACGGCGCTGGCGGCGCTGTCGTCATTGGCGGGCAACCTCACCCTGTTCGGCATCATCCTGCTGTTTCTGCTGATCGGTGCGCTGAAAAAGGTCGCGGTGTATGAAGAGTTTATCGAAGGCGCGAAAGAAGGCTTCGACGTAGCCAAAAGCCTGCTGCCCTACCTGGTGGCGATGCTTTGTGCGATTGGCGTGCTGCGCGCGTCGGGAGCTCTGGAGTTTGGCCTCGACGGCATTCGCTGGTTGGTCGAGGCGATTGGCTGGGACACGCGCTTTGTTGAGGCGTTGCCCACGGCCATGGTCAAACCCTTTTCCGGCAGTGCGGCGCGCGCCATGTTGATCGAGACCATGCAGACCCAGGGCGTCGACAGCTTCCCCGCGCTCGTTGCCGCCACGGTGCAGGGCAGCACGGAAACCACCTTCTACGTGCTGGCGGTGTACTTCGGCGCGGTGGGTATTCAGCGTGTGCGGCATGCCGTGGGCTGTGCGCTGCTGGCCGAGTTTGCCGGGGTCGTGGCCGCGATCAGCGTGTGCTACTGGTTCTTCGGCTAGGCGGCCGGCAACGATCTGCTGCGCGTCGGTCCTGCGGCGTTAAAAATAGGCTTGGAGTGCTCATGTACAAAAGTACATTCCGCTTCCTTGCCTCTTTTTGCCTAGCAGGACTCTAGTTCGCGAGAGCCTAATCAGGTCATGAGGGCCGCTACTCAACTACCTGAAAGCGCAGCACGCCAATCATCTGCCCGGCTTCGGTGAGTACTTGAACCTGCCAGCGGCCGACGGCACCGGTGGGGAAGTTCTGCTTCTGGGTCCAGGCGCGGTAGCCCTCTTTACGCCCGCCGTGGATGTCCAGGGCGATGCGTTCGATCTCACGGCCATTGTGCCGCCAGACGTGGTAAATCCGCTCGTTCAGCCCACGTGGCGCATTAATCGCGGTGTAGGCGAACAGGCCTTCGCTGCGCAGTTGCGCCACGCTCAACTGCTTGAGGCTCGCGCCTGGTGCGCGGCTTTGGCTATCGAATTGACGGGTCACCGCCACCTCGGTCAGCCACAGCGTTGCGGGCGGCACCCAAACACGCGCGAGCCAGCCCCCAGCGCCGAGAGCTAGGGTCAAGCCGATCAGCAATAACCCGCGCCACCAACGTTGCACGGTGATGATGGCAAACAGTGACGGGAACGACAGCAGCACCGCAGCGGCCAGCGCCAGTTGGTAACTCTGTGGGGTGGTTAGTTTGAAGATAATGGGCAGCGCCGTGAGCAGCACGGCGAATAGCGCCAGGGTGTGATAGGCGAGAAACAGCCAGCGTTTGGGGGCCAGCCATTTGTAGTACAGCGGGTCGATGATCGACACCAATGCCGCGGCCGCCAGCAGGCCACTGAACAATAGTTGCCCGCTGTTCCAGGTGGTAGTGATAAAGAAAAACGGCAGGACGAAGAACAGGCTTTCCTGGTGGATCATCTGCGTCGCATAGCGCAACAGCGGCGGCGGCAGTTCGAAGCCGAACCAGAGCGCGATACGCTCGCGCAGGATGTTCTCCAGAATCAGCCATAACCAGCTGACCAGCATCACCAGTCCCAGCACCTGCGCCAATTCGGCTTGGCGCTCCACCAGCACAAAACTCGCCAGCCCCGAGGCAAAGCCAAAAATCGCCACCACGCCGGGGTGTCGTTGAGCCAGGGCGATAAGCCAGAAGACGAGTTGTTTGAATGCCGGCATAGGTGGCTCGTGTGGGGCCTGTTCAGGTTTCGCGGGCTGGCGCCAATTCGACGCAGACATAAACAGCCGAAGGCCTGTCTCGGACAAATAATAAGGGGCAAAGCATAACGCGGCGTACGCTCAATAAGGTGAGTGCGCTGCGCCTTTGGTCACTCTGTTTGCTCCGGGCTACCTCTGCGGCACCGCAGTACGCCGCATAGCCTACGATGGGTAGACGCAGTCTGTGTAAATGTAACCATTGCGCGGCAATGGGGCGCGAGGCGTATGGAGAGGTTCATGCGTGTTTTGATCACCGGGGCTGCCGGTTATATCGGCCAGCAGCTGCTCAACCAACTGGCTATCCAGCAGCCGCATTGGACGCTGATTGCCGCCGATGTTCGTCCACTCAAACGTGCCGGCATGAAGTTCAATATCGAACCGGTGCTCCTCGATATCAGCCGACCGGCGGCCGTGAAGCACTGCGTGGCCACCTGGCGACCGCAGGCGGTTGTTCACCTGGCTTCGGTGATCGCGCCGCCACCAGGCATGAGCGAGGCGCAGTTGCACGCCATTGATGTTGGCGGCACCCAGACGCTGATCCAGGCAGCGGTAGCGCATGGTGTCGAGCAGTTAATCGTCACCAGCTCGGGCGCGGCTTACGGCTATGACCCCTTAAATGCCGAATGGCTGGATGAAGACCAGCCGCTGCGTGGCCATGCCCAGTTCACCTATGCCAAGCGCAAGCGTGAAGTCGAATTGCTGCTGGCCGAGGCGCGTGGGCAGCACCCGCAACTCAAGCAGTTGGTGCTGCGCCCGGGCACCATTCTGGGTAAGCGGGTGAGCAACCCGATCAGCGAACTGTTAAAGCGGCGCACGATACTGGGCATTCGCGGTAGCGACAGCCGCTTCGTGTTTATCTGGGATCAGGATGTAGTGGACATCCTGTGTCGGGGCTTACGTCAGCAGAGCAGCGGCATCTTCAACCTAGCCGGCGATGGCGCGTTGTCGCTCAAGGAGATCGCCGAGTTGCTCGGCAAACCGTATCGCGCCTTGCCGGCCTGGCTGATTCGAGCCGCGTTGGGTGTGCTCAAGCCGCTGGGCCTGAGCCCCTACGGCCCGGAGCAGGTGGATTTTCTGCGTTACTGGCCGGTGCTCAGCAATCAACGGCTCAAGCAGGATTTCGGCTTTAGTCCGCGCTACAGCTCGCGTGAGGCGTTTCTGGCGTTTTTGCGCGCGCAGGGGATTTCATAAGTGGCTTTAGCTTGATCAGCGTGGTTGAGGTGAGACTCGTTGGGTCTTACGGCGGTGCATCTGGTGGCGTGCACGCTTTAGGGCGCGCCCTGGCAAACGCGGAAGCAGACGTCCTGATTTTGGCAAAATACCCTGAGCGACCGGCATTACCCCGAGGCTGAAGGCGGTCGTTCGGCATCTCCAGCGGCTCGGTAATAAATACGTGGTTAACCGCGTTGTGGGATTCCGTCGTGCAACCTGGGCCTTAGCGGTTAGACTCTTGTCCTTCCGGCGCACTCAAAAGGGGCGTCGGTTAAACAATAAACAGAAAAGGAGAACTCCCATGAAAGGTAAATCCCTGGCATGGGCCCTGTCGGCTGCACTTGCAGGTATCACCCTGAGCAGCGCCGTACAGGCCGAAGAACAATTTGTCACCATCGGCACCGGCGGCCAAACCGGTGTTTATTATGTGGCTGGCCAATCAATCTGCCGTTTCCTCAACCGTGGTGCAGCTGACCACAATATCAAGTGCAACGCGCCCGCCAGTGGCGGCGGCGTGGCCAACGTCAACGGTATCCGCAGCGGCGAATTCAATTTCGGCATCATGCAGTCGGACCACCAGTTCAAGGCCATGAAGGGTGTAACACCGTTCGAGAAAGAAGGCGCGATGGATGACATCCGTGCCGTGTTCTCGCTGCAGAGCGAAGTGTTCACCATCCTCGCTCGTCGTGACGCCAATATCGCCACGTTTGACGACCTCAAAGGCAAGCGCGTCAACATCGGCAACCCAGGTTCCGGCCAGCGCGACACCCTCGACGAAATCATGCAGGTCAAAGGTTGGGAGCGTTCCGTGTTCTCCCTGGCGGCTGAGTTGAAGCCCGCCGAGCAGGCCTCTGCGCTGGGCGACAACAACATCGACGCGATGACCTACTTCGTCGGCCATCCGAATGGCGCGATCCAGGAAGCCACCACCACCACCGACGCGGTGCTGGTGCCGGTGACCGGTGCGGAAATCGACAAGCTGCTGGCTGAGAAGAGCTACTACACCAAGGCTGAGATCCCAGGCGGCGTGTACAAGGGCAACGACAAGCCAACGCCATCGATTGGCGGCAAGGCGGTGCTCTCCACCTCGGCCAAGGCCAGCCCGGAAGTGGTCTACCAGCTGGTTAAGTCGGTGTTCGACAACATTGATCGCTTCAAGCGTCTGCACCCTGCATTTGCCGACCTGAAGGAAGAAGACATGATCAAGGTTGGTCTGAGTGCACCGCTGCACGAGGGTGCCGTGCGTTACTACAAAGAGCGCGGCTGGCTGTAAAAATCTGATTACGATCTACTGCGTGCCGGCCTTCTAGGTTGGTGCGCGAGGTCGTAAACAGGTTTAAGCCGGCTCAGTTGAGCTAGCCTCTTTAGATCAGCAAACCCGCAGTCGTGAGGCTGCGGGTTTTGCTGTTTCCGTACCCTCGAATGCAGGTTCGACCCATGCATGACAAGCAACTGTCCACTGAAGAACTGATCGCCCAGGATGTCGGTGCACGCACCCCGCTGGGGGCAATGGCCCAGGTGATCACCGGCCTGGCCCTGCTCTGGTCGCTGTTTCAACTGTGGATCGCCTCGCCGCTGCCGTTCGTCTTCGGCATTGGCGTGTTCAACGACACCGAAACTCGCTCTATCCACCTGGCGCTTGCCCTGCTGCTGGCGTTTCTCGCCTACCCGGCGTTTAACAAGTCGCCGCGTGATCGTGTACCGCTGTTGGATATCGCCCTGGGCTTGGTCGCTGCCGCCAGCGCCGCCTACCTGTTTATTTTCTACCAGCAGCTGGCCTTGCGCCCCGGTAGCCTGACTACGGCGGACATGCTCACCGCCTGTATCGGCATCCCGCTGCTGTTGGAGGCTACGCGTCGGGTGCTCGGCCCACCGTTGGCCATCATTGCCTTACTGTTTCTGATTTACAGCCTGGCAGGCCCTTACATGCCGGGGTTGTTGGCGCACCGTGGGGTTAGCCTCAATGCGCTGGCTAACCACCAGTGGATCACCACCGAAGGGGTGTTCGGGATTGCCCTTGGGGTGTCCACCAGCTTTGTGTTCCTGTTTGTGCTGTTCGGCGCCTTGTTGGATCGCGCCGGCGCCGGGCATTACTTTATTCAGCTGGCCTTCAGCATGCTCGGGCACTTCCGTGGCGGCCCGGCCAAGGCCGCTGTGGTGGCGTCGGGGTTGACCGGGCTGATCTCCGGCTCGTCGATCGCCAACGTGGTCACCACCGGTACCTTCACCATCCCGATGATGAAACGCACCGGCTTCTCGGCGGAAAAGGCTGGCGCTGTGGAAGTCGCCTCCTCGGTCAACGGCCAGATCATGCCACCGGTGATGGGCGCGGCGGCTTTTCTGATGGTCGAGTACATCGGCATGCCCTATGTCGACATCATTAAGCACGCGTTCCTGCCGGCGGCAATCTCCTATATCGCCTTGCTGTATATCGTTCATCTGGAATCGCTCAAGCTCGGCCTGCAGCCGATTGGCGGCCATCAGCCCAAACCCTGGCTGCGGCGCCTGACCGGCTTTGCCTTCGGTGCCGCAATGATCAGCGGCCTGTCGCTGGCGGTGTACTACGGCCTCGGCTGGCTCAAGCCGGCATTGGGCGATTTCGCCTTGCCGGGCATCGGCGCACTGCTGGCACTGGTTTACCTCGGCTTGCTGAAAATTGCCGCCAGCGTGCCGGTGTTGCCCGCCGAAGACCCGGACGCACCGCTCGACAAGTTGCCGCAAACCCGCGCCGTATTGCTTTCCGGTCTGCACTTTCTGTTGCCGGTGGTGGTGCTGGTTTGGTGCCTGATGATCGAGCGCTTGTCCCCAGGCCTCTCGGCCTTTTGGGGCAGCGTGATGCTGGTGATCATCCTGCTCACCCAGCGCCCGCTGCTGACCTGGCTGCGCACCGATGGCACGCACGCTCACGGCTCGTTTATGGATGGCGTGATCGACTTACGTGAAGGCCTGATTGCCGGTGCACGCAACATGATCGGCATCGGCATTGCCACGGCAGCCGCCGGGATGATCGTCGGCGCAGTGTCGCAAACCGGGGTTGGCTTGGTACTGGCCGACCTGGTCGAGTTGCTGTCGATGGGCAACCTGCTGCTGATGCTGGTGCTTACCGCCATTTTCAGCCTGGTGTTGGGTATGGGCTTGCCGACCACCGCCAACTACATCGTAGTGTCCAGCCTGTTGGTGCCGGTAATCGTCACCCTCGGTCAGCAGAATGGGCTGATCGTGCCGTTAATTGCCGTGCACTTGTTCGTCTTCTACTTCGGCATCATGGCCGACGTTACGCCGCCGGTGGGGTTGGCTTCGTTCGCGGCGGCGGCGGTGTCCAAGGGCGACCCGATCAAGACCGGTATCGCCGCGTTCTACTACAGCCTGCGCACGGCGACTTTGCCGTTCCTGTTTAT
>JAWWDH010000087.1:0-10275 GCA_033720015.1 Pseudomonas sp. | reverse complement strand
GCAGCAAGCGCATGAGCGCCGTGTTCAGCGCATCGGCATTGTAATCCCGGGGATCCAGGCCGTGCTCCGTCGCAGCGGCGATCAGTTCAGTCAATTCCTCGATCCGGGCGCGTTGCCAGATCGGCCGGTAACCGTTGTCACGGTAGATGTCCTGGACGAATTGTTCGGCCAGGATCGGTACGCCGTCGATCGTCAGCCCGGGTTGTTCGAGCAGCGCAGCCAGCAGGCGCACCACGGTGGTGGTTTTACCGGTGCCAGGGCCGCCGGAGATCACCGCCAGCTTACGCCGCACCGCTTGGGCGGCGGCCAAGCGCTGCCAGTCCGGTTGTTGCTGATTGAAGGCAAACAGGCGGCTGAGGCTTTCACTCAGCTGCGCCTCATCGACCTCGGGCAACGCTGTCGCACGACCGAGCAACTGCTTCGCCAGCTGGTGTTCATAGGCTTGATAGCGCGCCAAGTAGAGGCGGCCATGGTCGAGAATCAGCGGGGTGAAGTCGCCGTCGCCACCGACCAGTGGCGAAGCCTGCAGCTGCGCCTGCCAGTCAGCCAGCTTCGGCAGGTTGAAAGCATGCTCGGGCCAAGGCCGTTGCCCGGCCATGCGCGCCAAGGGTAAACACACATCACCCTTATCCAACGCCATGCACAACACGGCTGCCGAGGCCAACACCACAGGCGAGGCATTCGGCTCGAGGCGCTGCAAGCTGTCGACCAAGGCGCGCTCTAATGGGCCTAGAGGCAGATCAGCGAGGCTCATGTTGCCTTCCCGTAGGTTGGGTTGAGCAAAGCGATACCCAAAAGAAGTGCAGCATCCAGATTGATGGGTATCGCAGGCTCAACCCATCCTACAAAGGCCACATCGGCCATCACACGCCCTCCGCAAACAAGTTATCCAGCGCATCCAGCAAGCCATCGGCGGGACGGGAAAAATACACCCCGGAGCTCGGCATGCCGCGTAGAAACAGGTAGTAGGCACCGCCCAACTGCTCATTGTGGAAATCTTCCACACGCTGACGCAGGAAGCGCCGCAGCGCCACCAGATAAATCAGGTACTGCAGGTAGTAATGTTCCGTCGCCAGGGCTTGCAGCAGACGGTCACCGCCGTAGTAACCGGCATCCGGGCCGAGCCAGTTGGACTTGTAGTCGGCGATGTACCAGCGTCCGTCGTGCTCGAAGGTCAGGTCGATAAACCCTTTGAGAAAGCCCTTGAGGCTGTCGAACTCCAGGCGCGCCGCCGCGTCACGCATCGGCGCTGGCAGGCCGTGGGCCGGATCACTGAGAATCGCCCGCAGGCGATGCATATCCAGCCCGGCCACCGGGAAGGTAAAGCCCAGCTCAGGTAGGCGGCGCGCAGGGTTCAACCCGCTTAGAGTCAGGCCCTGGCCATCCAGATCGCAGTCGATCACCTGTTGCAGTTGCTCCAGCGCTACGGCGTTCCAGTCATTGCTGATGCCATGCCCGCTCAGGCCCGGCTCAATCAACTCTGCCAGCGCGGCCTTACCCCGCGCCCAGTCTTCGAGAATGGCGTGCAGGCAGGTACCGGCGCGTGCACCACGGGGGAAGGCGAAAAAACCGCTGCCCGGCTCGCTGGCATCGGGTATCACCAATCCATCACGGTCTGGTGCTTCCATGTGCATGCCGGCGGCCAGGCCGGAGAAGCTGCCGACCCGCCAGGCGCTGTGCAGGCTGCGTTGCAATGTTGATAACTGCTGCGGGGCTGGGGCGCGCTGTTCGCCGGCGGCGCTGGCCTCGTCAGCACGCAACGACTGAATGCGCATATGGCCGCAGCTGCTGGCAACCAGCTGTTCAAGCTCCGCGCGCAGGCCTTGTGGGCTGAGGGTTTGCAAATGCCCGGCGAGTTCGGCAAGGGCATCATCACCGCTTAGCTGACGACCGTGCAGCAGCCAGGCCAGGGCGCTGCTGTGCAGGCCGGACTCACTCAGCGTGCCGTCCTTCTTCGGTTTGCAGTCCACCGGCCCCCAGTGCAGCCATAGGCGATCACGGGCGCGGGTCAGGGCGACGTAGGTCAGCCGTAGTTTTTCCGCGAAGCGCTCGTGACGGGCGCGCTCGCGGTGCGCGTCGAGCTGCTCGCTGCCGAGGTCGAGCAACGGCGTGCCATCGTCGGCGTGGCAGCTGATGTCTTCATGCTGATAGAGCAACGCGCCGTCCCACAGGTAGGGGCAGAACACCAACGGATACTCCAGCCCCTTGGAGGTGTGGATGGTGACGATCTGCACCCGCTCGGCATCGCTCTCCAGGCGCAGCAGGGCTTCTTCGCCGTGGGCTTCGGCGCTGCGCTGGGCGTTGAACCAGCTCAGCAACTGCTCCAGGCCAGGGCGTTGCAGGCTCTCGGTTTGCAGCAATTCGGCCAGGTGCAGCAGGTTGGTCAAGCGCCGCTCGCCATCGACCAGCGCCAGCAGGCGCTGGGCGACTTTCTGCTCATCCAGCCAGGCGCGGAAGGCGCGCATAAAGCCCTGTTGCTGCCACAGCTGGTGGTAACGCTCGGCCGCTTCGCGCTCGGCGTCCCAAGCATGGGCATCCTCCGAACAGGCGGCCAGATCGGCGGCGCTGCGGCCCAGCAAACGACTGGCCAGGGCATAACGCAACGCGCCTTCACGGCCCGGCTCGGTGTAGGCAGCCAGCACCGCGCTCAGCTCATCCGCCTCTTCGCTGTGCCAGACGTTCTCCTTGCCGCGGCGCACGCTGGGCACACCACGCGCGGCCAGCTCTTGCGCCACCTCGCCAGCCTGACGGTGGCTGGCGACTAGCACGGCTATATCGCCACCCTTGAGCGGCGTGCGCGTGTTGTCTTGGGCAAAGTACGCCTCGCCGCGGTTACTGGCTGCCAGCACGGCAGCGATGCGCCGCGCGGTGTCACGGGCGACTAACGCGCCGGCTTCGCCCTTGCCGAGGTAGTCGTCATCCAGCCAAACCAGCGCCAGCGGCGCGTCCTGCTCCCCCTCAACCGCTGGCAACACCAACTGCGCACGCGCCTTGGCGCTGGCACCGACCTGCTGATAGGCCAGGCCTGGCTCGGCAAACGGCATGGGCCGGTCGAATAGCTGATTGAGCGCGGCGATCAGCTCTGGGGTGGAGCGGTGGTTGGTGGTCAGGCTGTACTGCCGCGCGGCTTCGCTGCGAGCTTGCAGGTAGGTCGCCAAATCGGCGCCGCGAAACGCATAGATGGCCTGTTTGGGGTCGCCAACAAAACACAGGTCGCCAGCGTCCTGATAAATCCGATGAAACACCCGATACTGCACCGGGTCGGTGTCCTGAAACTCATCGATCAGCGCCACCGGATACTGCGTGTGCAGGGTCGTCGCCAAGTGCTCGCCGCCCTCGCCCTGTAGCGCCTGTTGCAGCTTGTTGAGCAGGTCATCGAAGGCCAACAAACGCTGCGCCGCCTTGCGTTGCGGCAGTTGCTCGTTGAGCTGAGCGATCAGGCGTACCTGCAGGTCGATCAAGCGTTGTTCGGCTTCGGGTTGCGCCGCATCGAGGGCGTCGCAGAGCTCCTGCAAGGCAGCCGCCAATGGATTAGCCGGCGCTTCGCAGCCCTTCTTGCTGGCCTTGTTCAGCCCTTCACGGGCTAAGCGGCGGTGCGCTTCGGTCTTGCTAAACAGCGCGGCGGCATCGCTGAAATAACCGTCCAGCTCGGCCTGCCAGACTCCCAGTTTGGCCGCGTTACACATATTGCTCTTGAAACCGTCGAAGGCCTTGAGCTGTTCTAGCCAAGCCGCGCTCTCGCCGAGCCAGAGACGCTGCGCCTGTTGCCAGGCGGCGCGCAATGCCGCCATGTCGCTGTGTGTACCCGGCTGCGGTTCGATGCGCAGGTAGGGTTTGCCGAGGTGGTTACGCAGGCGTTTGCGCAGGCTTTGCGGGGTGATCTTCTGCTGCACCAGAAACGCCGCCCATTCCGGCTCGGCCGCCGCCAGCTCGTGTCGCCAGAGGTCGGCGAGCAGCGCGTCAATGATTTCACGGTCGTCGTGGGTCAGTTCGTTGTCGAAGTCACCGCCGGCTTCGAACGCGGCATCCTGCAGGGCGCGCTGACAGAAGCCATGGATGGTGAAAATCGCCGCCTCGTCGAAGCCGTGCACGGCCAGCAGCAAGCGTCGGTGACTGGCCGCGTCCGGGTACTGCGCATGCAGGTCGTTGAGCAGCGTGTCGTCACCCAGACCGTTGTCATAAACCGCCAACAGTTCGGCCAGCCGCTTGCGGATGCGCTCGCGCAGTTCGGCGGTGGCGGCGGTGGTAAAGGTCACTACCAGAATCTGGCTAACGCTGAGCTGTTTCTCCAGCAGCAGACGGGCGTATAGCGCGGTCAAGGTCCAGGTCTTGCCGGTGCCGGCGCTGGCTTCGATCAGCGAGCGGCCGCTAAAGCTGTCGTGTAATAGGTTTAACGCTGCGCTGCTCATGCCTCGTCCTCTTCACTGCCTTGCAGGGCGTCCAGCGCCGGGCCGTAGAGCTGTTCGGCGAGCGCTTCGAAGCGTTCATCCAGCGGCTCGCGGTCGCGGAAGGCCAGGGCATTCCAGGGGTCCTGGCCTTCGCCGGTCATGTAATCGTTACCTTGCCACATCAACCGCGCTTCGCTGCGCGCCGCATCAATCGGCTCCTTGCGGCCGGGCTTGCGCCACTTGCGGGCGAAGCCATGGCTGCATTTGGCGAACAGCGGCAGCGGCTCGCACAGCGCGCTCTTGTAGGCCTCCAACCACGGCAACAACAGCCCACGAGCATCGGCCAGCGGCCCCAGCCGCCATTCGCTTTTCGGCGACAGCAAGCGGCTGTCACGGCTGATGCCCGGCGTCGCCGCACAGTTGAGGAGCAGATGGCGCAGCCAGAACGGCGCCAGCTCCCAGGCGCCGAGGTCGCGCAGGCGGTAGTCGAACAATCCCTCGCTGGTCACACCATCCAGCCAGCCGTGAATACGCACGCCGGCCAATTCGATATCCACTAATAATGGCTGCGGCGCATCTTCCGGTCGTTCATCGAACAGGGTTGGGGCGAAGGCGCGGATCGGCCCGCGAATCTGTCCCCAGTGCGCCTGGCCCAACTCGCCCACCGGCAGCCAGCCGGAAGCGGCGGCCACCGCACGCTCCTCGCGCTCACTCCAGCCGCGCTCGACCGCCTGCAGCGCCAATTGGCGCAAGCCATGCTGGCTGGTCCACTCGACGCTGAACGGCTCGTCGCCGGCCAGGGCTTCTTCACTCTGCGCCAGGCGCAAGCCGAGGCGCTGCTCCAGCAGATAGCGCGCCGGGTGTTTGAAGCAGTGCAGCAACTGGCTCGGCTCAATGCTCAGCCAGTCTTTGTCGGGTGCCGCCAACCGGCTGGCAAACGGCGGCGCGGTCTCTACGGCCTGACTCAGGCGCTGCGCCGCATAAAACCAGGGCGCGGCGAAGCCGGCATGCCGCGCGCCGGCGAAGTTGCCGGGGGCGAAAGGCTGCAGCGGGTGCTGATGGCTGATGCGCGCACTGGCCGGGCCATTGGCATCGACGGCCATAAGATCGACCACATCGAGCAGCTCGCTGACCAGCACCGAGGGCGGCAGCTCGGCATTGCTGCGTGGGTCGCGGCCGACATAACTGAGATACAGGCCGCCTCGTGCCGAGAGCAGGGTTTCCAGCAGCAGGTAGCGGTCATCCAGACGCCGCGCCCGGTCGCCGCGCCGAGGCTTTTGCCCGATCAAATCGAAACCGGCGGCCGGGGTACGCCGTGGCAGCGCGCCGTCATCCAGCCCGAGCAGGCAAACCAGACGAAACGGCAGGCTACGCATCGGCACCATGGTGCAGAAGGTCACCGCACCGGTGAGAAAGCCCGACGCCGCACTACCCTGCTCCAATGCTGCAGTGAGCTGCTGACGGATCAACGCCAGCTCAATCGGCCGCTCAACTCCGGACGCCGTGGCCTGCTCCTGCAAGGCGGCGCAAGCCTTGGACAACAGCAACAGGGTGTCGCCGGCCTCGCGCTCATCAAACAGCTGATCGATCAGCACTTGCAGCGCTTCGGCCCACTCAGCCAAAGGCCGCGGTCGTTGCAGGCTCTGCGCCAGCGCGGCCAGGCGTTCGACAAAGCCGGACAGGCGCCCGAGCAATTGCGCGCGGCCACCTTCCAGCGCATCCAGCGGCCAGTTGCTGCCGAGCAAGGGCGCAGCCAGCCCGGCCAGCTGCGGCGGCGCGGCAAAGCCCAGCAGCAGGCGGTCCAGCCCTTGGCGCCAGGTGAACGCGGCATCCGCCGGCAAGCCCAGTTGCTCGCGGTGCGCGTCATCGCGGCCCCAACGGATACCGGCCTCGCGCAACCAGTCGCGGAGCAGGCTCAGGTCTTCGGCCTCGATTCCGGCCCGCCGGGCGACCGCGGGCTGCTCCAGCAGAGCGAGCACTTCTTCGGCGGTGAAGCGGCTGTCCGGCAGCGCCAGCAGGCTAAGGAAGGCCTCGATCAGCGGAATTTCCGCACGCAGGCTGCGGTCGGCCAGGCTGAACGGCACGCGAGGCACGCCTTCACGCGGGGCGAACACGGCTTCGATATAGGGCGCGTAGCGCTCGATATCCGGGGTCAGCACCACCACTTGATCGGGCGTCAGTTCGGGCTCGGCTGCAAAGCGGGCGAGCAGTTGATCATGCAAAATTTCCACTTCGCGCAGCGGCGAGTGGGCGATGTGCAACTCCAGTGAGCGGTCGTCGTCGCGCAGTTGCAGGCGCTCATCCGGCTGCCGGGTGTGCAGGCGCAGGATGTCGTTCTGTAGCGCTTGCAGCAGGCTGTCGTCGTGCAGAGCGTCATCTTCAGAGTACAGGCCGATCTCCTGGCTGCCTTCGCTGGAGGCCAGGCTGAACAGGCTGTCGAAGAAGTCGCGACCTTGCTTGCCCAAGCTTGCCAGCAGCGGGTGGCCAACATCCAGATACCAATCATCAGGGCTCAGCTCTTGATGAGCCGCTACGCTTTGCGGCTGCCGCGCCAACTCACGGATATCGCGTATCTCGCCCCAGGCTTCACGGCACGGGTTGAGGGCGAAGATCACCACCTCGGTGTGCCGCGCCAGGCCTTCCAGGACGCGCATATGGTGCGGCGGCAGGCTGCTGATGCCGAACACCAGCACGCGCTCGGGCAGGCCATTGATGGGGGCGGCGTCGTACAGCCGTGCCAGCAAGTCTTCGAGCAGGCGCGCGCGGTGTGGGTGGCCATCTTTGGTTAGTTCGCGCCAGAGCAGCGCCTGCCAGGCTTCATCCGGGCCGAGGTCGAGCAGCTCGTTGCGCTCCCAGGCCGCCAGCCAGTCGTCGCGATACAGCAGGTATTGGTCGAAAACGTCGGCGATCTTCACCGCCAGCGACAGCCTTCGGCGCTCATCGCCACCGTCCAGGTAATGCGCCAAGCGCGGCGCTTCGGCCAGGTGTTGCGGCTCACATAACCAGTCATACAGACGCCAGCTCAGGCTACTGGGGCTGAAGGCCGATTGCTCCGGCAGCTGGCCCAGCGCCAAGCGTGATACGTCCCAGACAAACTTGGCCGGCAACTGTACTTCCAGTTGCATGGCGATGCCCTGCTTGCGCGCCAGCTCCAGGGTCAGCCAGCGACCCATGCCCTGGCTGGGCACCACCACCAAGGCCGGCGCAAAAGGCTCACGCATCGGCGTGGCCAACAACGTGGTGGCCAGCTCGCCAAGGGTTTCAAGGTCTGGGGCGTGATAAAGCGTGAGCATGGGCAGGGACCGCATCCGTTCAGTAACGGCTAAGGTTATCAGGTCAATCACCCAGACGGGATTGCGCGCCAGTCTGTACCTTGCGCTAGCGCATAGCGTCGACCCCAGCTAAAGCTTAATGGTAGGGTCGATGCTCGTCCCTTTATAACCATTAAAGCCACGCACCCCGCTGTAACAGCGCGGACGGCCAGGTAGTTGCACGATGCTTACCCTGCTCAATCTTCTATCCGCGATTGCCCTGCTGATCTGGGGCACGCACATCGTCCGCACCGGCATCCTGCGGGTGTACGGCTCGCACCTACGCAAGGTGCTCAGCCATAACGTCAGCAAACGCCCCATGGCCTTTGCCGCAGGTATTGGCGTCACCGCGCTAGTGCAGAGCAGCAACGCCACCGCGCTACTGGTCACCTCCTTCGTCGCCCAGGGCTTGATGACCCTGACGCCGGCCCTGGCGATCATGCTCGGGGCGGATGTCGGCACCGCGTTAATGGCTCGCGTATTAACCTTCGACCTGAGCTGGCTGAGCCCGCTGCTGATCTTTCTCGGGGTGATCTTCTTTCTCTCGCGCAAGCAAACCCGCGCCGGCCAACTTGGCCGCGTCGGCATTGGCCTAGGCCTGATGCTGTTGGCGCTGGAGCTAATCGTCGCCGCCGCCACGCCGATCACTCAGGAGCAAGGCATCCGCGTGCTGTTCGCCTCACTGACCGGTGACCTGCTGCTGGATGCCCTGGTCGGTGCGCTGTTTGCGCTGATTTCCTACTCCAGCCTGGCCGCTGTACTGCTCACCGCCATGCTCACCGGTGCCGGGCTGATCAGCCTACCCGTGGCCATCGGCTTGGTGATCGGCGCGAATATCGGCAGTGGCGTGCTGGCCTTTCTCACCAGCAGCCTGCAAAGCCCGGCCGGGCGGCGGGTGGCGCTGGGCAGCCTGCTGTACAAGCTGATCGGCCTGCTGCTGGTGATGCCCTTCCTCGACCCGCTGGCGAACTGGCTGGACAGCCTGAACTGGCGGCCTGAAGAGCTGGTGATCGGTTTTCATGTGCTCTACAACAGCCTGCGCTGTGTGCTGATGCTGCCCACCGTGGGGCTGATGGCGCGCTTCTGCAACTGGCTGCTGCCGGATCGCGCCGAGGAAAACGGCGTAGCCCGCCCACGCCACCTCGACCCCACCGCGCTTTCTACCCCGAGCCTGGCGCTGGCCAATGCGGTGCGCGAAACCCTGCGTATCGGCGACCTGATCGAGACCATGCTCAGCCACCTTCTGGAAGTACTGCAAGGCGGACAAACCGCCCTGAGCAAGGAACTGCGCCGCCTCGATGATGACGTCGACGCCCTCTACAGCGCGGTGAAACTCTACCTTGCCCAAGTGCAACGTGAAGCCTTGAGTGATCACGACAACCGGCGTTGGGCAGAGATCATCGAGCTGGCGGTGAACCTGGAACAGGCCGGCGACATCATCGAGCGCATGCTCGGTAAGGTGCAGGATCAGAAAACCGCCCAGCGCCACTCGTTCTCCGACAGCGGTTTGGAGGAACTGGCCAGCCTGCATCAGCAGCTGACAGCCAACCTGCGCCTGGGGCTCTCGGTGTTTCTTTCGGGCGACAAGGAAAGCGCCCGCCAGTTGCTGCGCGAGAAACGCCGCTTCCGCGCCCAAGAGCGCCGCCTGGCCCACGCACATGTCGGCCGCCTGCACCATCAGGTGGTGCAAAGCATCGAAACCAGCGGCCTGCACATGGAGCTAATCGCCGACATGAAACGCCTCAACTCGCTGTTTTGCAGCAGTGCTTATGCGGTATTGGAGAGCGGCGAAACAGGTGCGTTACCCCACGAAGACAGCGGCACTGAGTAACTCGCACTATTCGCTTGTATAAAAACAGACGCCTAAAACTACAAAAGCAGCCGAAGCTGCTTTTGTAGTTTTAGGCGGGAAGAATCAGGCTTGCGCAATGCCTGATGCCGTGCGGGCGCGGCGGCGACGTTGCAACCAGACCACTAGGGCGAACAGCAGGAAGCCGGGAATCCACATCAGTTCCTTGGTCATCCGCTGAGTCGGTGCGCGGACCTTGAGGATCTGCTGGTCGAACTCCAGCCCCGCTTCGGCGGCTGGGCTGGCGAAGGTCACGCTGTCGACCAGCACCTTGTCGCCGTCCTCGTAGGTCAGCAAACCGAGCTTCTGCAGACGCTCTTCACCGCTGGCACCCTCAGGTACAGGTAACAGCAGGCTGAACTCGCGCGCATCACCCACCGCATCTTCACCCTTGATGCGTAAACGCAGCTGGCTACCCGCCTCGACATCACCCAAGGCCTGGGCCAGTTGCGCCGGCGGGATGTCGCGGTAGGGGTCGTGCACCATATCCATCCAGAAGCCTGGGCGGAACAGGGTGAAGGCCACCAGCAGTAGGATGACGTTCTCGTACCAGCGGCTGCGCACTAGGAAGAAGCCCTGACTGCCGGCCGCGAAGATCAGCATCGCCACGGTGGCGATGATGAAGATCAGCACGCCGTGCCAGAAGTCCACGTCGATCAGCAACAGGTCGGTGTTGAAGATGAACACGAAGGGCAGTGCCACCGTCCGCAAGCTGTAGAAGAATGCG
>JAWWDH010000086.1:0-10304 GCA_033720015.1 Pseudomonas sp. | reverse complement strand
GATGCGACCCTGCTTGTACAAACCGCCAATGGCTTTTTTGAAGTTGCCCTTGCTGACCCGAAACAGCCCGGCGATTTCTTCAGGCGAGCTTTTGTCATTCACCTTAAGTACGCCATCGTGCTCGCGCAGCTTGGCCAGTATTTGCTCACCCAGGCTGCTGGCAGCTTCCTGACCAACCGGCTGCAAGCTCAGGCTAATCTTGCCGTCGGCGCGCACTTCCTTGATAAAGCCCTTTTCCTGCATGCCGCTGCGCAGAAACTTGAACAGCTCATTCTTGTGGATCAGGCCCCAGTGCTTACCGTTGATGATGGCCTTGAAGCCCATATCGGTCGCTTCGGCTACCAGCAGGTCAACGGCCTCACCCTCGGTGTAATTCGCTGGCACGTTGTCCAGGTAGCGGTCCAGGCGAGCGGTGGCGGTAATACGCTTGCTGCGCTTGTCGAGAAACACATGCACCACGCAGTAATCACCCACCTGCAGCGGGCGCTTTTCCTCGGAGTGCGGCAGCAATAAATCTTTCGGCAAACCCCAATTAAGGAATAAGCCCACTCGGTTGATATCCACAACTTTCAAACTGGCAAAACCACCCACCTGAACTTTTGGCGTTTCAGTGGTGGCAATCAATTTGTCTTCACTGTCCAGGTAAATAAAGACGTTTAACCAGTCTTCCACTTCACTTGGGGTATCGCTCGGGATATAGCGTTTAGGCAATAAAATTTCGCCATCCGCGCCGCCGTCCAGGTACAGGCCGAAGTCGGTGTGCTTCACGACCTGCAAACTATTCATTCGTCCAATTACAGCCATGATGCCCTACCCTCATTACCAGGCGGGCATTCTAGCCGAGTCGCCCCTGAATTTCTCGGCCTAGCGTGCGCCGTGGCGTAGCCGTCTGAATGACTGCCAAGCAACCCGACCAGCGGGCTGGCAGCTAACAAACCTCACCCCGCAGGATCAAAAATAATTGTCTATTCCTATTAAAACAGCCACTTACTGACATATCCGACAATGACGCAGGCTATATAGGCGATTATATTTCCCCACCAGGCACATTCGAGATTTATTTACCAAGCAATTGTCAAGTATTTCAAGTACAATGCGCGGCCAAATTAATTTTTAAATAGGTTAATGGCCGTCATGCGCGTAAAAGCATCCAACAGTAAACCCAAGCCGCCTCCCGCCGTGGAAACCAGCGCCTCGATCGATGCACAGATCGAAGCCTTCCTGAAATCCGGCGGGGAAATCCAGAAAATTGCCAAGGGCGTTAGCGGCCAGGTGTACGGCACCACCAAGCAGATCACCATCGGCAAAAAGTAACGCTCTCTGGCCATGCGGCGCTTTGCTCGCAATGACAAGGCGCTGGCCAGCGCATCAACCCTCCCCTCTTCCGCCATTGCTGTTTTGCCCTTTTGCGCACCACCCTCTGGCGCTTAACACAGGCTTGTTTCAGAATCATGTCAGCCCGCATCTTGCGGCTGATTCGGCCTTGCCGTTGCTGAACGATGGCAATCGCCCCAGGAGTACCCGTGCGCGTTACCTGCAACTGGCTGCGACACCCTTCCAGCACCCTGCTCACCCTCGGTTTGTTATTACTTGCCCTGCCATTGCTCAGCCGCTATCTGCTGGGCTGGTCACACCCCTACGGCTACCTGTCTGACCTGGCAATCGGCAGCCTGCTGCTGGTAGCCCTGCACCAACGCGCCTGGCTGCTGAGCATTCCCCTGCTGCTGGTATGGTGCATCTTTACCTTGAGTACCGCCGAGCTGGTTAATGCCGTGGGGCGCATGCCGGAACCTGCCGACTTGCAGTATTTGAGCGACGCACAGTTCCTCAGCCACTCAACCCAGGGCGGCGGCTTGAGCCAGCCGCTATTGGCCTTGAGCATGGCGGTGCTGGTAACGCTCTATCTGAGTCTGCGCCATTGGCAGACGCCGCGCCGCGCCGCACCGCTGTCATGCACATGGCTGTTATTACCGCTGTCACTGTTTGCCGTGCACAGCGTCGGCCAGCAATACAAACCCAGCGAAGCGGATCAATGGCTGCAGTTCAACCTGCCACACAAGCTGCTGGCGGAAAGCACCAGCAGCGGCCAACAGCGCTTGGCTGACTGGCTAGCCGGGGATAAGCCGAGTAGCCCGCCCGATATCAGCGGCCTCAACCAACTCGACCTGAATGGCACGCCACTGCTCAAGCAGGCCGGCAGCGCCCGCAATGTGCTGATCATTACGTTGGAGGGCGTGACTGGGGCGTATATACGTGCCAGCCGCCAGGCCATCGGCAGCCACTATGCACAAGACCCGATGCCGCGCCTGAGCCAATGGGCCGAGCGCGGCATGCTCACCAGCGATTATGTGCTGCATGGCCATCAGACCATCCGCGGCCTCTACGCCATGCTCTGTGGCGACTACAACAAACTCGACACCGGCACCCCGAAAGGCGTTGAGCTGCTCAATAACCCCGCGCGCAGCGAGCAGTGTCTACCGGCGCAATTGCGTGAGCGCGGCCTGAGCACACACTTCCTGCAAGGTGCCGGGCTGCGCTTTATGGCCAAAGACCAGATCATGCCGCAGATGGGCTTCGACAAAACCCTCGGCCGTGACTGGTTCAAGAACAAGCCCTATATCGACTTTCCCTGGGGCATGGACGACAAGGCTTACTTTGAAGGCGCTTTGGGTTACGTGAAACAGCTGCGCAAACAACGCCAGCCCTGGATGCTGACCCTGCTGACCGTCGGCACTCACCAGCCCTACTCCGCCCCCCAGGAATACCTGGATCGCCAGCCCAATGCCAAGCTGGCAGCGATTGCCTATCTGGACGATGCCGTTGCCGACTTCCTCACGGCCCTAGAACAACAAGGCGTGATGAAAGACACCCTGGTGATCGTCACCTCGGACGAGTCCCACGGGCTGGGCGACGTGCGCCTGGCCTCGGCCTGGGGCTTTAACCTGCTGCTGGCCCCCGAGCAGGCGCAGCTGCCTGCACTCAAGCAGGGCGTCTATGGCCATGTCGACTTGACTGCCTCGGTGCTCGACTACTTCGCCTTCCCGGTGCCGGCCAATATTGCCGGACGCTCGCTGCTGCGCGATTACCGCACTGGTCGCGAAATCATCTCCTACACCAATGGCCTGCTGCGCCAGCATGATGGCCAGGGCACGTTGACTGAGTGCGACTTCCAGAGCGTCTGCCGGCGTTACGCCAGCCCTGGTTTTATTGCCGACAGCGCGCGCTACCTGGGGCGCTTCACGGGCAAGCCCGCCCATTTGATCAGCCAGCGCGCCGGCCTGCTCGACCAGTCGCTGAGCAGCGGCCAAGCCGAGCAGCACTACCAGTTCGCCAACAAGCAGCCGATCACGCTCAAGCCCAGTGTCAGCGATGACTGGGCAGACAACCTCGTGGGCGCGCAGTACCTGACCTTGGGCAAGGGCACGCAGACCACGGTGACCCTGAAAATCCGCGCCTTGAGCATGGATAAGCAAGGCGCCAGGCTGCACTTGAAAACCAAGGAATACGACCGTGATGTGGCCTTGCCGATACCCGCGCTGCCGCTCCTGACCCGCGACAAGCCGGTCGAGATCAGCTTCACTTTCGACAATCCGGCAGCGCGCAAGGCGTTCTCTTTCCACCTGGTCGGCCAGGGCCGAGGGGCCATCGAAATCGTTGATTTCAGCGTCAGCAGTACGCCGCAGGCGCCTGAGGCAAAGCTACTGGCCGCTCAGGAAGGTCTCGACACAGTCGCTCCCGCGCCATAAGCGAGCCGTAGCCGTCAGTGCATCGCGTAGCGGCGCTCAATGCGGGCGTACTCGCCACTTTGCCGAAGCGTTGCCAATCCTTGATTGAGGCGCTCGCAATCGGCCCGCTGGCGGCAACCCAGCTTGTAGTCGGTTGGCGCAAAGAGCGGATACACCGTCAGCGGCTGGCTCACATCGACCTGGGTATACACCTCACGGTTGAAGTAACGCAGGATGCGCATGTCCGCCACCACCACATCAACCCGACCGCTATAGAGCATGCGGTTGCGGGCAATCTGAAACGCCTCTTCACGGTAACGCGGGTTGGCTTCGGCCATGGCCTGATATTCGCTGCCGAGCAGAAAGCGCGAACGTTGAAAGGCATTCACCGAGTACCGCGCCAGATCACTGATACGCAGGATATCCAGGTTACTCGAACGCAAGGCCACGGCGACATTCTGGTAGCGAATATAAGCGTTGGAATAAAAAGTAGCGCCGCCGCTGAGCTCATTAGTCGTGGCAATGACGTCGAGCTGGCCCTTGCGCAGCATCCGATTTAAACGCTCCATCGGCGCGTAATACGCCACCGGCTGCAGACCGCCTCGCTGCGCGGCGGCCATGACGATGTCGTATTCCAAGCCACGGGCTTGGTTCTCGAAAATATAGGGCGGCTTGTGCGTACCGAAGCCGACCCGCAGGCTTTGCGCCGAGACCGTCAGGCTGTATGCCAGCAGAAAAAACACCCACAACCCTTTCATGCCGATACCCAAACTTGACCAGCGCCCAGCATAGCCCGCTATGCCCTGGCTTGGCAGCGCTCTATCACTGAGATCGATTAATCCGGATTAGTCGCCTAGAGTCCTGACACAGCTAGACTCTTGCAACCCAAGTCAGCCCACGCACCCTGGAGAGCCTTCATGCTTAAAGCCGAATACCCACAACGCGGCCCGCTACCTCACGAGGTGATTGCCGCCGTCGAGTTGCAACTGCCAGAGCCTGGCGCTGGCCAGGTGCGCATCAAAGTACTGGCCGCGCCGATCAACCCCTCCGACGTCCTCACCCTCACCGGCGAATACGGCATGCTGCCGCCGCTACCGGCCATCGGCGGTAACGAGGGCGTCGGTCGTGTCGAGGCTCTGGGGGCCGAAGTCGGCAACCTGAAGGTCGGCCAGATGGTCCTACTGCCCGTGGGTTGCGGCACCTGGGTCAGCCATTTGAATGCGCCCGCCGGCAAACTCATCCCTCTGCCGGAGGCCGATCCACAACAACTGGCGATGCTCACGGTCAATCCGCCGACCGCTTCTCTACTGCTCAGCCAGTTCGTCGAACTCAAACCCGGCGACTGGGTGATCCAGAACGCCGCCAACTCGGGCGTTGGCAGCTACTTGATCCAATTGGCAAAACTGCGCGGCTTCAAGACGGTCAACGTGGTGCGCCGCGAGTCAGCGGTCGCCGGTGTTGAAGCCGAAGGCGCTGACGTGGTGCTGGTCGATGGGCCGGACTTGGCCAAACGCGTACGTGCCGCCACAAATAACGCGGCCATACGCTTAGGCATCGATGCGGTGGGTGGTGAGGCCACCGATCATCTGGCGGCCAGCCTGTGCGACGGTGGCGTACTGGTCAACTACGGCATGATGAGCCGCCAGCCGTGCCAGATATCGCCGTCTTCTTTTGTGTTCCGCGATGTCAGCCTGCGCGGCTTCTGGCTGGCCAAATGGTTCCAGAATGCCAGCCAAGCCGAGCAGATGAAGGTCTTTGGTGAGCTGGTGCAACTGATTGCCAGCGGCAAGCTGCACAGCCGCGTTGCCGCGACCTATGACGTCAGCGAGATCAAACAAGCCGTTGCGGCCGCCGCCAGTGGTGAGCGCGATGGCAAGATCCTGATCGTACCGAAGTAAGCCCCAGTTGAGCGACGGCGGGTAGTCCGCCGCCGCTCAAGCTATGAGCGGTGCCTTCACCCACCACAGCAGCCCAGCCAGGGCCGCGTGCAGCAAGACGATCAACCAGAACACCAGTTGATAGCTCAGCTTGCGGTTCTTGTGACGAATCAAGCGCTGCGCCAGCAAACCACCTGGCCAGCCACCCAGCACTTCATACAGGTGCAGGCGCGCCTCGGGCGTGCGCTGCCGGCCCTTAATCGCAAATTGCTTGTCGCGGTAGTAAGCAAAAAAGCAGATCAGGCTCATCAGCCCGTAGACCGCCGCCAGCACTGGCAACAACTCGACGCTCACTAATAGCGGCTGCAGGCGCTCGTGCCAGAGCGGCGCAACGCCCTGCAGCCAAGAGGGATAACTGGCGTAGTTGCTGATACTCACGGCCAGGTTGCTCTGTGCAATGCTGCACGGCTGGTCGGTGTAAAGCATCACCCCGTCAGCCTGCATACATTGGTGCACCGCGCCCGCACCTTGGGCCTGCGCGGCCATAAACAGCGCAGCAAGCCAGCACAGCCCGCGCGCCATGGCGTTACTCGGCGGCTGGCGTGCGGCGTTTCAACGGCGCCAGGCCGTCCTGGCTGACCAGCACCGGGGCATCGGCCTTGGGCTTATTGATGGTGTTGCGCTTGCTCGGGGCCTTGGCGACCGGCTTTTTCGCAACAATCTTCTTACCGGTTTTCGGGTCGATCTTTTTCTTCTTCGGGCCGACAGCCTTGCCAGACGCCTTGAGGTTTTTCGGCCCTTGGTAGATGCCCTTGATGTCTTTGATATTACGGCGCTCGAAACGCTGCTTGAGGTAGCGTTCGATGCTCGACATCAGCGCCCAGTCGTTATGGCAGATCAGCGAAATCGCCAGACCTTCGGCGCCCGCACGGCCGGTACGGCCGATGCGATGCACGTATTCGTCGCCGGAGCGCGGCATATCGAAGTTGATCACCAGGTCCAGACCGTCGACGTCCAGGCCGCGCGCGGCCACGTCGGTGGCCACCAGAATCTTCACGGCGCCCTGTTTGAGGCGATCGATGGCCAGTTTACGGTCCTTCTGATCCTTCTCACCGTGCAGCACGAACACCTTGTATTCCTTGGCCACCAGCTTGCCGTACAGACGGTCGGCCTGGACGCGGGTGTTGGTGAAGATGATCGCTTTTTCGTAGGTTTCGTTGGCCAGCAACCAGTCGACCAGACGCTCTTTATGATGGTTGTGGTCGGCGGTGATGATCTGCTGACGGGTGCCTTCATTGAGCTGGTTAACCTTGTTGACCTGTAAATGCTCAGGCTCTTTCAGCACCTTGCCAACCACCTCACGCAACCCGGCACCGCCACTGGTGGCAGAGAACAGCAGGGTCTGGCGTTCGGCATTGCACAGCTCGGACAAACGCTGCACGTCTTCGCTGAAGCCCATATCGAGCATGCGGTCGGCTTCGTCGAGTACCAGCACTTCCACTTCATCAAGCAGCAGGTTGCCGGCGTTGGCATGCTCAATCAGACGGCCTGGTGTGCCGATCAGGATATCCACCCGGCGGAGCATGGCCGCCTGCACCTTAAAGTCTTCACCACCGGTGATCAGGCCGGCCTTGAGGAAGGTGAACTGAGCAAAACGCTCGACTTCCTTGAGGGTCTGCTGCGCCAGCTCGCGGGTTGGCAGCAGGATCATCGCGCGCACACTCATACGCGGCGAGGAGGCACCATCGCCAAGCAAGCGATTGAGCATCGGCAATACGAAGGCCGCCGTTTTGCCGCTACCGGTTTGCGCGGTTACCCGCAGGTCTTTTCCTTGCAGCGCCAGCGGAATGGCCGCCAGCTGCACCGGGGTCGGCTCGACAAAGTTCAGCGCAGCCACGGCTTTAAGCAGGCGTTCATGCAGGGCGAATTGGGAAAACACGGGATAACCTCGACGAAAAACAAAAATCAGCCGCATAGCGTAACGCTTTCCGGGCCGCAGGCCGAGTGACTTTGCATATTCAGCGCAATAAAGCGACCGCAGCCCTTGAACAAAGCCTGAGTTCGACGTTCAAATTGACCGCTAATTCATCTTTGCTGGCCTTTGGAGTACGTCATGCACAACCTTCATAAAACCTTGTTAATCAGCTCTACGCTGGCACTGACACTCGCCATGCAAAGCAGTATGGCCGCCCCAAAATATGACCATCCGGGCAAACAGGGTGGCAACTCGCACAGTGACATCAGCGTTAACGTCAATGGCCCGTCAATTGATATCGGTCGGGTGCGTATCGTGCTGGGCGAGAATCGCAACCTGATTGGCCCAACCCGCGCCTTACCACCCGGCATCGCCAAGAATCTGGCCCGTGGCAAACCGCTGCCACCCGGCATTGCGAAAAACTTCGACAGCCGGCTACTTGGCCAGCTACCGCGCTATGACGGCTATGAGTGGAAACAAACCGGCACTGACGTGGTGCTGGTGGCCATTGCCACGGGCATCATTTACGAAGTGCTACGCAACGTGCTCGACTGAGCCCACTCATTTTTCGGCATACGAAGCGCTGCGCCGTTGCTTGAGCAACAGGCGCGCGCTATCCCAGCCCACCAGCAACACGGCCAGCCAGATCGGCAGATAGGTCAGCCATTGCGCGCTATCAAAATGCTCGCCGAGAAACAGCAGCGCCACGAGAAACAGCAGCACCGGTTCGACATAACTGAGAATGCCGAACAGTCCCATCGGCAGCAGCCGGCTGGCCGCCATCATCGTGGCAAACGCCAGCGCGCTGAGCAGGCCCAGGCCGGCCAACAGCCACCACAACTGCGGGGTTTGGCTGAACAGCTCTGGCGGCCCCCACTGCACAATTATGTAGATCGCCACCGGGGCCATAAACAGCATCTCTAGAACAAACCCGGACAAAGAGTCCAGGCGCATCCAGCGGCGCAACATGAAATACGGCGGATAGCCCAGCGCCGTCACCATCACCACCCAGGAAAACGCCTGGTTCAGCCACAGTTCATGCGCGACGCCGAGCAAGGCGCTGAACACCGCCAAGCGTTGCAGCGGCCGCAACCGCTCGCCATAGAACACCCGACCGGCCAACACCATGGCCAGCGGCAGGAGGAAATAGCCCAGCGAGACTTCCAGCATGCGCCCGGACAGCGGAGCCCAGACAAACAGCGCCCACTGAATCCCCATTAGCAGTGCGGCCACGGGCAGGCTGGCCAGCAGCAGCGGCTCGCGCCGCAGGCGCGCACAGGCGGCCAGCAACAGCGGCCACTGCCGCGACACGGTCACCAGCAACAGCACCGCCGGCAACGACCAGAGCACCCGCTGAGCAAACACCTGCAAGCCATCGAGCGGAGCCAATAGCTGTACATAGCCAGGCACCAAGGCAAACAGCACCGAGGCGATAATCGACAGCGTTACACCACGCCCAGACAGTTGCATCACACCACCCTACTCATTCAGACCTCAACACATTGCCTCGCCTGTAGTTAAGACCACAGCAAGCAACACGGCCGCGACCTTACCCGCTGGCGTCTAAAAAAGCTCGGGGCACCTGCTCTAGCGCGTGCAAGAACGGCTAGAGCAGGTGGCAACGCGACACATAAAAAACCCGCACGGTAGCAGCCGTGCGGGCAGAGGAGCCCAGGCGTAGCAGTCGCCTGGAGAGCAGGATGCAGCGGATAAATCAGATCGCCTGGGCCAATTGCGCCTTGGCCTGGCTCACGCCTTTTTCCATAAACTCGCCGCCCAGATTGAGACCTTCGGCGTGGATAAAGCTGACATCGTGGATGCCGACAAAGGCCAGCGTCTGGCGCAAATACGGTTCCTGATGATCCTGCGCGTTACCGGCATAAATGCCACCACGGGCGGTCAGAACAAAGGCGCGCTTGCCGCTGAGCAGGCCTTGTGGGCCAGTTTCCGTGTACTTAAAGGTCACTCCGGCACGCAGCACGTGATCCAGCCAGGCTTTCAGGGTGCTGGGGATCGCGAAGTTGTACATCGGCGCAGCCAACACCAACACATCGGCGGCCAGCAACTCGTCAGTCAAGCGATTGGACAGCGCCAGAGCAGCCTGTTCGGCTTCGCTTTGTTGCTCGGCCGGGGTCATCCAACCACCCAATAGATTGGCGTCCAAGTGCGGCACCTGCTCAACTGCCAAGTCACGCACCTTGATCTGATCCGCGGGATGGGCGGCCTGCCAGGTGGCAATGAATTGCTCAGTCAGCTGGCGCGAAACCGAGCCTTGATGACGGGCACTGCTTTCGATTACTAGAACGTTTGCCATATTGTTTGCTCCACCGAAGAGACGACTAAAGTGTCGATGGGCAAAGAATAGAAGCGAATAAAACGATTAAAAAGCGCAAAAAATCGCACAAACAAATCGAATAAATTGATTTATAACCAATCAACGCTTAGTCTCAAGGCATTACACAGGCTACGAAAGCTCGCAGGTCAGCTTGACACGCAACTTGATGATGCTGCGACTGAACTTCACCGCCAGGTTGCTGGTTTCACCGGCCGCCAGGCTGACTTTGCGGGTGCGAGGCGCTTCTGGGCCATTACGAAACATCGCCGTGCACTTGGCTTCGCTGCGACCATAGTTGTACAGCTGGACACCGCCCATGTTGTGATCGATTTCCTGGGTACTGGCCGATACTTCAGCGCCGTTGAGCTGTTTCTCCACCTCAATCGGGTAGG
>JAWWDH010000085.1:0-10340 GCA_033720015.1 Pseudomonas sp. | reverse complement strand
CTTCTGCGGCACCTAGGATAGCTGCGCCGCCTGCTGCTATTACCGAGCAGGCCCGGCCAGCACCATTGCCGGCCGCGCAGCAGGGCAACACCTACCGCGTGGTCAGTGGCGACATCTTGTGGAAGATTGCCGAACAACTGACTGTCGATACCGGGCTGAGCGCCCAAGCGCTGATGAATGACATCTTCGCGCTCAATCCCCAAGCCTTTATCAATGGTGATATCAATCGCCTGCGCGTCGGTACGCAGTTGTTATTGCCCGATAACATCATCAGTGTGCCGCCAACACCGGCCGAGCCCGCTGTTACAGCAGGGTTTTTACAAGTAGTTGATGACTCAGAGGCAGCACCAGCGCCCCGCGTTGATCTGTCGGCTGAGGAGGCGGTAGAGGAGCAGGCCCGCGTCGAGCAGGAACTGGCCAGCCAGATCGCGGAGACCTCGCAGTTGCAGCAGAGTCTCGCGCAGTTGAGCCTGCAGGTGCAGCAGTTGCAGGAACAGATGAGCTCGCGTGATCAGCAGATTGCCGCCTTGCAGGTGGAGTTGGCTGCCCGTCGGGCGAGTGCCGAAGTAACTGCTGCCCCTGCGCCAGTCGCGGTAAGTCCAGCGGTTGAGGTTGAGTCAGGCAGAAACTGGTTGGCGATCATCGCGGGTCTGCTGGTAGTGCTAATAGCGGGTGTGGCCGGTCTGTTCTGGCGCGGTAGAAAGTCGCCAGAGCCTGCGCTAGTGTCAGCCATGCCGGTGCGTTCGGCCAGCATGCCCAATGAGCCGAACATTGCGCCTGCCGAGTCGGCTGCCGCTGCTGCCCTAGGAGCAGGTGATGCTTCGGGCGCTGGGCCGGTGTGGCCGGCGGCGGGTGAGGATGCCCTGCAAAGCGCTAATGTGTATATCGCTTTTGGCCGCTTAACGGAGGCCGCTAATACCTTAGAGAAGGCCTGGGAAGCTCAGCCGCAACGCAGTGACATTGGTTTTCGTCTGCTTGAAGTGCTGGCTTTGCTGGGTGACGCTCAGGGCTTTAATGCGCATGAAGCAGAGGTGCGTGAATCTGGCTTTGACCCGGTACGCATCGACGAGTTGAAAGCGCGGCACGCCGAGTTGTTCAGTGCGCCTTCGGTTAACTCGTTTGTTGATATGGTGCTGGAGCTCGATGAGCCCGAGGCAGCGCCCGTTGAGCAGGCCGCTAATGATGTTCAGCTCAATCTGGATGAGATGTCTCTGGATGCTGACTGGGATCTGGTCAGCCCCTTTGCCCCTGCGGCCAAACGCAAAGGTCCGGATATCTTCGAGCTGTCAGATGGTTGTGATGCTCGCAGCCCGTTTGCCGAAACGATGCTGGTGGAGGAAACCTCGTCTGAGGGCTGGGACGGTGATGAGCTAAACATAGCCTTTCTAGATGATTTTGATCAGCTGGATGGCAGCGACGAGAATCTTTCCAAGTTGAACGTAGCGCTGACCTATATCGAGCAGGGCAGTCTGGACAGCGCCTGCCAGATCCTCAATGAGGTCATCAATGAGGGCGATGAAGAGCAGAAGCAGGAGGCGCGGCAGCTGCTGGCAAAAATCGCCTGATTCAAGGCCTAAGCAATTAACGCCCGCGTGCCTCTGGTACGCGGGCGTTTTTATTAGGCGATTTTAAGTTGGCTCAGGTTTCCGGCGATTTGAAAGCAATAAAAAACATCGTAGCAAGGCTGTTTGCAACGCTCGTTCGCCCGGCTGTGGGCTTTGATTGGACATGCCTTTTTGTTATGCCAAACCAAGGCGGGTGAGCGTTATCATCGATTTTTAATTTGTCGTGAGCTTGCCCATGTCCAGTTGTAAAGCCGAAGTGGTCATCACCTATTGCACTCAATGCCAGTGGCTGCTGCGCGCCGCGTGGCTGGCTCAAGAGTTGCTGTCGAGCTTTAGCGATGATCTGTCCCGGGTCAGCTTGGAGCCGGCTACGGGCGGTGCTTTTCGGATTACCTGTAATGGCGTGCAGCTATGGGAGCGCAAGGCCGATGGTGGTTTCCCAGAGGCCAAGGTGCTTAAACAGCGTTTGCGTGACCAAATCGACCCGGCTCGGGATCTGGGTCATAACGACCGTTGAGCGCAGCCAGCGTGGCGCGAGATTACTTGGCCATGCGCGCTGAGAGAAATATCGCGCTGACAATCAGCAGGCCACCAGCGAGCATGTGCAGCGTGGGTACCTCGTTGAACAGCAGCCAGGCGAAGGCAATCCCGTAGATTGGCTCAAGGGCGAAAATCACCGCTGTGGTGCGAGCTTTGAGCACGCGCAGGCTGGCGACGAAAAGACTATGTGCCAGGCCGGTACAGAAGATCCCGAGCATGGCCATCCACAACCAGTCCTGTGCCTGCACGCTGGGCAGGGTTGGCCAGGCCAGCGGGGTAAACACCAGCAGTACGGCCAGGTTTTGGTAGAGCGCCGCCTGTACCGGTTCAACGCCGCGGGTGCTGGCGCGGTTGAGTAGAGACAGCAAGGCAAACAGCAAGCCCGAGAGGATTGCCCAGAGCAGGCCGCTAGTGCCCTGGCTGCTCAGGTCGAATTCCGGCGTAACCAGTACCAGCCCCAGGCACACCAGTGCCACCATGGCGTACTCAAGCGGGCGGGTGCGTTCACGAAACAACACGCCTTCCAACAGCACGGTAAAGGCCGGGAAGCTGGCAAAACCCAGGGTGGCAATGGCCACGCCGGAGACCTGCACCGCCTCGAAGAAGCTCCACCAGTGCCCACCAAGCAGCAGGCCGCCTAAGCCCAGCAGGCTGATTTGGCGTAAATCGAGGCGGACCAGGCGTGTGTTGCCGATCAATTGGGCGAATAGCAGCAAGGCGACCACGGCAAAGAGTGCGCGGCCGGCGGCAATCATCTGCGGGGTGGTATTCGCCAGTTTGCCGAAAATACCCGAAAGACCGAACAGCAGCGCCCCCAGATGAATAGCCCAAAGTGCGCTGCGTGGGCTCATGCCAGGCGAGCGCCATTGGGCAGTGGCTTGTCGAAACTGGCCAGTACGACTTTGTTGTCGGCGTCATACACACCTGTCACCAGCACCTCGGAGCGCACGCCAGCAACTCGTTTCGCGGCAAAATTGCACACGCAGAGTACTTGGCGGCCGAGCAATTGCGCGCATTGGTAATGAGCAGTGAGCTGCGCGCTGGATTGTTTAACGCCGAGTTCGCCGAGGTCGATCTGCAAGACATAGGCTGGCTTCAGGGCCTTTGTGTTGACCACGGCGGACAGCACGGTGCCGACGCGCAGTTCCACCTGTTGAAAGTCTTGCCAGTCGATCTGTTGCATGCCACTGCTCCCCAGGCTGATGGCTGCAGTGTAGGGCGCTGCCAGGTAGAAGTCTGTCGCAGAACTTGCGGCTTTTGTCGCGTTACTTGCGGTGCATACGCAAGGCGCGCGCAGGTATACCGAACTGGCGAGTGAGGGCTGCGGTAAAGGCGCTCTGCGAGCTGTAACCGACCCGTGCAGCGATCTCGCCAATTGATAGCGTGCTGCCTTGCAGGAGTTGGCGCGCCTGCTGCAAGCGGCGGCTGCGTACATAGTCCATGGGCGTTTGACCGGTTTCGCTGAGGAAACGCACGTGAAAACGCGCCGCCGACAGACCACTCAAACGCGCCAAGTCAGCAACCTGCAGTGGGTGGGCGGCGTGCTGGTCGATATGTGCATCCAGCGCCGCCAGTGGCAGGGCGTTGCGCTCATGGCCGGGCGTATCGGCGTGGGCCAGGCTGGCCAATAGCAGGACTGCCCCTTGCTGGGCAATCACCGGGTCACTGATTGGGCTGTTCGCAAGCCAGCTGACCAATTGGCTTTGCGCGGGGTTGAGGCTGACCGCAGCGGGCTTATCCAGCAGGCGACGAGTGGCATCCAGGTGTTTTCCCAGTTGCTGTTCGAGCCATTGTTCCGAAGGCACATCCATCACGAGGCACTGGCTGCCATTTTTACTGGCGCAAATATGTTGAGCATCACAGGGTACGACGGCCAGGGTTTGACGGGTGACCTGGTTGCCATGTCCGGCAATCTCGAAGTCCAACAGACCGCTCAGACCAAACACCAGCTGTGCATGGTTATGGCTATGGTTGATCAGGTCATGGCTGTAATGACGCAAAGACAGCAGCGCAGACATGGTGAGTTCCTTGCCCAGCACTGCCGACTGTCATCGCTGCTGGTGATTTATGGTGGCCAGTTTACTGGCGCAGCCGCTATGGCTTCGGCTACTGCTCGCTGCAGCTAAATGGCGCGCTCAGTAGTCAGCAGGCACTGATCGGCGAGCGGTGTATGGCGGCCCGGCGTTACATAATGACTTTGTCGCGCAGCTTGTCGGCCGCTTGACCAAGGGCCTGGATGACCTTTTCTTTGTCAAAGTTCTGGATGCCGTTAGTGTCCAGGTACATAGAGAAGCCTGGCAGCTCATGCTCGACGTAGCTTGAGGTGGCACCCAGGTCACGGCGGAAGTCCACCACCTGATAAATTTGCACGGGTCGGGTAAAGCCCTTGACGGTGATCTGGCCCTTGTCACGGCACATGATCACGTCCTTGATCAGCGAGTAGGTCTCGTGGGAAATCAGAATTTCACCCGACTCGGCGGCGCTTTCCAGGCGGCTGGCGAGGTTTACGTCACGGCCGATGATGGTGTAGTCCATGCGCGTATCCGCACCGAAGTTACCCACTGTGCAGTAGCCGGTATTCAGGCCCATGCGGATTTCCAGCGGCTTGGTGATGCCCTGGGCGCGCCACTGCTGGCGCAGCACCTTCATGTGTTTACGCATGGCAATGGCCATGGACACGGCATTCACGGCATCTTTCTTCGCGCCTTTGCTGGCCGGGTCGCCAAAGAACACCATCACGCAGTCACCAACAAATTTATCGATAGTGCCGCCGTATTTCAGGCAGATCTTCGACATTTCGTTGAGGTAGGTGTTGAGCAGGTCGGTCAAGGCTTCGGCTTCCAGCTCTTCGGCCAGTTCGGTAAAGCCTTTGATGTCGGAGAAGAACACCGTGAGCTTCTTGCGCTGGGTTTCCAGGCGCACGCTTTTTTTGCCGGTGAAGATTGACTCCCACACCTGCGGCGAGAGGTATTTGGCCAGGTTGCGCGCCAGGCGAGCGGCTTTCTCTTGTTCGCGGCTGATGTCGCTGCGTACCTGGGCCAGGCGTAAGCCCTGCTGGTGCACGAAGTAGGCGGTGATGCAGATATACAGGGTGGTAAAGGCAATGCTGACCAGCGCAACCAGAGCCGGGGAGTGGAAGTTGGCTGTGACGTCAGTCAGGGCAAAGGTACCGGCTGCGCTGCTAACGGCGATGAGTGAGGCCAAGCCGAGGTAGCGCAGGCCACCGATGACCAGGGCGCTGAAGTTCATGATCAGCAAGGCCATCAAGGACGGCACAATTGAAAACCCCAGCAGTGTGAGCACGGCGCCGCAGTGCAGCGCATCGACAAACAACAGGCTGAGGTTGGTGGGTTGCGGATGCTGGCGCTTGAAACGCAGGCTCAGATGGTGCGCCAAATGCGGGTAGAGCAGGGCGTAGGGCACCATCCAGAGAATGTCATAGCTGAAATGCTGGGCATACGTGCCAGCGGCAATACTGGCGGCAATGGCGATATAAGCCAGGGCGCGGGAGTAATACTCACGCAGCGGCGGGGCTGGCAAGGTGGAAAGGCGTGGGGCGCTTTTGACATTCATCCGATGAAACAATCCCTGCTGCTCGTCTGGCACCTCTGCTGGGCACCTGGGTGACGCACCGAGTCGGCTGCGCAAAATAGTCAGGGATCATAACTAAGCACGCCGTAACCGCCAAGCGCACCGCTCGAAAGGCTGCGCGCGTTGTGACAGCCGTTGGCCTGTTAGAGCTTAAATGCGCCGGAAAACCGCTGCCTTGAGCATTGCCCGGTCGCTCAGCGTCTATCAGGTCAGAAACCGGCACAGTGGCTTAAAAGGCGACCCGTCCGATTAGCATGTCTTTGAACATTACAAAGTCACCCATTAGTGACCAGCGTGGGTAGCGAAAGGTGGCGGGTTTGTTGTGCTCAAAAAAGAAGTGCCCGACCCAGGCGAATCCATAACCTACAAATGGCAGCGCGATGAGCAGGCTTAGAGAACCTGTGACAAATACATAGGCAAGAATGCTCAGGACCAGCGCTGTGCCTACAAAGTGCAGCCTTCTGCAGGTGCTGTTGCTGTGTTCCTGCAGGTAATAGGGGTAGAACTCGGCGAAGCTGCTGAAGCTGCTGTCGGTATCACTGGTCATGAGGGTCTCCTGTTATGGTTCGGCTTGCCGCCTGGAGCGCTAACTAGCAGTCTAGGCCGGCTGACGCACTGGGCCACTGACATTCAGTGCCAGTTTAGTATCCTTGCGTTGCCCTCAAACACCGAATAAGAACAGACCACGCCATGAGTGAACGTACCACTTCATCCAGCTGGGCCTCAGGTATTGTCGCGGCCCTGGAGCTTGACGGGGTTGATTGCCGCAGCCTGTTTGCCCAACTGGGCCTCGACTATGCAGCGTTGAATGATGCCGATGCGCGCTTTGCCCAGGATGCCATGACCCGTCTCTGGCACCTGGCCGTACAGGCCTCGGGTAACCCGGCTATCGGCCTGAACATGGCAAAAATCCAGCGCCCATCAGCGTTCAATGTGGTGGGCTACGCGGTCATGAGTAGTCGCAATCTGCAGGAAGGCTTTGCTCGCCTGGTGCGTTATCAGCGGATTATCGCCGAGGGCGCCGACCTTAGCTTCCGGCCGACCGCCGAAGGCTATGAGCTGGTGCTGGCGATCCATGGCGATCGTCTGCCCTCGGCCCGACAGAGTGCCGAAGCCTCGTTGGCCCACTCACTGGCCTTTTGCCGTTGGCTGACGGGGAAGATGGTGCGCCCGCGACTCGTCAGCCTGATGGGGGCCGCGCCGGAGAATCTGCAACCCTATCAAGACGTGTTCCAGTGCCCGCTGAAGTTCAACGCCGCGCATTATGCGTTGCTGTTTGAACGCGCCGACCTGGACGAACCGTTGCCCTCGGCCAATGAGGCATTGGCACAGTTGCATGATCGTTTCGCCGGGGATTATCTGGCGCGGTTTTCCGGTTCGCGGGTGACCCATCAGGTGCGCCAAGTGCTGTGCCGCCTGTTGCCCCAGGGCGAACCCAAGCGTGAAACGGTGGCGCAGGCGCTGCTGTTGTCCGAGCGCACCTTGCAGCGGCGTTTGCAGGATGAAGGCACCAGCTATCAGCACCTGCTCGATGACACGCGCCGCGAGCTGGCTGGCCAGTACCTAGGTCAGGCTAACCTGACCCTACTGGAAATTTCCTACCTGCTGGGGTTCTCTGACCCGAGCAATTTCTTCCGGGCGTTCCGCCGCTGGTTTGATACCACCCCGGGTGAGTACCGCGCGCGCTTGTAGTCGCGCGCAGTCGTTCTCAATGCCGCCAGAAGGCTGGCAGCATCAGCACCAACACCGTGAGGATTTCCAGACGGCCGAGTAGCATGCCGAAGGTCAGCAGCCATTTGGCCATGTCCGGCAGGCTGGAGAAGTTGCCCGCCGGGCCAATGATCGGACCCATGCCGGGGCCGACACCGGAGACCGTACTGGCCGCACCGCTGAGTGCGGTGATCCAGTCCAGGCCACAGAGCGTCAAGCCCAGGGCCAGCAGGGCGATGGTGATGGTGAAGAAGAATGAAAAGGTCAGGATTGAACGGACAATGTCTTCGTCCAGATGATGGCGGTTGTACTGTTGCTTGATCACCGCGCGCGGGTGGATCAGTTGCAGCAGGTTAGCCCTGAGCAGCACGTAGGCCACCTGAAAGCGGAAGATCTTCAGACCGCCGGCGGTGGAGCCCGAGCAGCCGCCGATAAACCCCAGGTAGAAGAACAGCATGCCGGCAAAGCCACCCCAGAGGGTGTAGTCACCGAGGGCAAAGCCGGTGGTGGTCATGATCGAGGTCGTGTTGAACGCCACGTGGCGAATTGCTTCGAGCCAGTGCAGCTCGGTGCTCAGGTAGTACCAGGTGCCGAGCAGTAGCCAGGTGCTGAGCAAAATCGCCAGGAAGCCACGCACCTGCTGGTCCCTGATCAAGGCCTTGTAGTTGCCGCGCAGCATCGAGGCAAACAGTACGAAGGGCAAGCTGCCGAGAATCATCAGCACGATGGTGACCCAGTGCACGGCCGGCTCGGTCCATTTACCAACCGATTGGTCGGAGGTGGAGAACCCGCCGGTGGCAATGGCGGACATGGTGTGGTTGATCGCATCGAACACGCCCATGCCGGCAACCCAGAGCGCCAGGCAGCCGAGCAAGCTGATGCCGACGTAGGCGGCGACCATGTATTTGGCGACCATGTGCGAGCGCGGCATGATCTTTTCAGAACGGTCCGAGGACTCAGTCTGGAACAGTCGCATACCACCGATACGCAGCATCGGCAAAATCGCCACGGCCATGGCGATAAAACCGATGCCGCCGAGCCAGTGCAACAGTGAGCGCCAGATCAGGATCCCCGGCGACATGCTGTCCAGTCCACTCAGTACGGTGGCCCCTGTCGCGGTGATGCCCGACATGCTTTCAAACACCGCATCGGTGATGCCCAGGTGCAGGGAAAACATAAAGGGCAGGGAGGCGAACAGGCCCACCAGCACCCAGCTGGATACCGTCAACAGGTACATGTCGCGTGGGCGCAGTTGCACATCCTTGGGCCGTCCCTGGGCGATCATCGCGATGCCGGTGACAAAGGTGATCAGGCTCGACAAGAGAAAGGCCTTGAGCTCCTCAGGCCGTTCAAACAGCACCAGCGTCAGCATGGGCACGGCCATGCCGATAGCCAGGGTCAGGAGAAAGATGCCATTGATAAACGCGATGATCCGTAAGGTCGGCCAAGCCATCTAAGCGGGTTCCATTCCATTAATAGCGGGATTCTAGAGACTGTGCCGGGGTCGGTCACTTAATAGTCCGCTGGGTGCTCATTTAGTGCCGCCAGAATGCCTTAGTTACCAGCACCAGTACGGTAAGAATTTCCAATCGGCCCAGTAGCATGCCAAGGGTTAGCAGCCATTTTGCCGCATCTGGCAGACTGGAGAAATTACCGGCCGGGCCAATGATCGGGCCCAAACCTGGGCCCACGTTACACACTGCAGTCGCGGCACCGGTCAAGGCCGTGACCCAATCGAGGCCAATCAGCGTCAGGCCAAGGGCAATTACGCCGATGGTGATGGTGAAGAAAAATGAAAAGGTAATCAGCGAGCGGACAATCTCCTCGTCGAGGTTGTGATTGTTGTATTGCTGCTTGATCACGGCGCGCGGATGAATCAGTTGCTGCAAGTTGGCCCTGAGCAGCACGTAGGCCACTTGGAAGCGGAAAATCTTCAGCCCGCCGGAGGTGGAGCCCGAGCAACCGCCGACAAAGGTCAGGTAAAAGAACAGCAGCATGGCGAAGCTGCCCCAGCTGGTGTAATCGCCCAGCGCGAAGCCGGTGGTGGTGACCACCGAGGTGACATTCACCGCGACAATCCGAAAGGCATCCCACCAGCTGTTGTCCGAATGCATCCACAGCCAGGTGCCGAACACCAGCCAGGCGGCTAGCAAGAAACCGAGAAAACCGCGTACCTGGTGGTCTTTCAGCAGTGCTTTACGGTTGCCGCGCAGCGTGGCGACATACAGGGTAAAGGGCAGGCCGCCGCAGATCATCAGCAGCACCGCCACCCAGTGCACAGCCGGTTGGTGCCAGTTGGCCAGCGAGGCGTCTGAGGTCGAGTAGCCGCCGGTGGAGATCGAGGTCATCGCATGGTTGATCGCATCGAAAGGCGTCATGCCGGCCAGCCAGAAGCCGTAAAAGCCGATCAGGGTCAGGCCGAGGTAGATAAACAGAATGTATTTGGCCGCCATATGCGAGCGCGGCATGACCTTCTCGCCCCAGTCCGATGATTCGGTCTGGAACAGGCGCATGCCACCGACGCGCAACAGCGGCAGAATGGCCACCGCCATGCCGATAAAGCCGATGCCGCCCAGCCATTGCAGCATCGAGCGCCAGATCAGCAGCCCCGGTGAGGCATGGTCCAAGCCGACCAGTATGGTTGAACCGGTGGTGGTGATCCCGGACATGGTCTCGAAGAAGGCGTCGGTATAGCTGATGTGCTGAATTAGCACCATCGGCAGGGCGGCAAAGATGCACACCACCAGCCAGCTGCCGGTGGTCAGCAGGTACATGTCGCGGGGCCGCAGCTGTGCATCCGTGGGGCGGCCGGGGATGACCATGGCAATGCCCGCCGTGGCCGTAGCAAGGCTGGACCAGAGGAAAGCGTCGAGATCATCCGAGCGGGAAAACAGCAGCAACGTCAGCATCGGGATCAGCATGCTGGCAGCCAGG
>JAWWDH010000084.1:0-10389 GCA_033720015.1 Pseudomonas sp. | reverse complement strand
GGCGGTCAGTCCAGCCAGGACAGCCAGCTGCCAACCGGCCTGCAGCTGGGTACCGGTGTGCGCGTGGTCGGCACGCAAAAAATCTTCACCGCAGGCAGCCTGCAAACCACCGAGCAGCCGCTGGACATGGCGATTAATGGCCGCGGCTTCTTCCAGGTATTGCTGCCTGACGGCACCGTGTCTTACAGCCGCGACGGTAGCTTTCACCTTAATTCCGATGGCCAGGTGGTGACCTCCAATGGTTACGCCTTGGAGCCAGCCATTGTCCTGCCCAATGAAGTGCGCACCTTTACCGTGGGAGAGGACGGCACGGTGTCGGTGACCACTGCTGGCAGCCCGCAGCCGCAGATCGTCGGCAACCTGCAAACCGCCGACTTCATCAACCCGGCGGGGCTGGAAGCCATTGGTAATAACCTGTTCCTGGAGACCGCCTCCAGCGGCGCGCCGCAAGTCGGTACGCCCGGTTTGAACGGCCTGGGCACCACCCTGCAAAACACCCTGGAAAACTCCAACGTCAGCGTGGTCGAGGAGCTGGTGAATATGATCACCACCCAGCGCGCCTATGAAATGAACTCCAAGGTCATTTCCACCGCAGACCAGATGCTCGGCTTTATTTCGCAGAATCTTTAATGGCGTAGGGTGGGTTAGACGCGAAGCGGCGTAACCCACCAAGGTATTCACCCCGCAGAATGCAACATCTGAGGTAATCGATATGAACCGGCTGATTATTCTAAGTGCACTGCTTGGCCCCCTGGCTTTGAGCGGCTGCATGGCACCCGCGCCTAAGCCGGACGATCCCTATTACGCCCCGGTAATGCCGCGCACGCCGCTGCCAGCTGCGCAAAATAATGGCTCGATTTACCAGGCCGGTTTTGAGAATGGCCTGTTCAGTGATCGCAAGGCTTATCGGGTAGGCGACATCATCACCATCACCCTGAATGAGCGCACCCAGGCCAGCAAGAACAGCACCAGTAAAGTCAGCAAAGACAGCTCGGCCAACCTCGGCGTGCCTAACCTGTTTGGCATGGCTGTGTCGCCGAAAAACCCATTGGCCGGCATTGGCGCTTTGGGTATGACCAATGACACCCTGGGCCTGGATGCCAGCTTCGATGCCTCGCGTTCGGCTGACGGCTCAGGAGCCGCCGGGCAGAGCAACAGCCTCACCGGTTCGATTACCGTCTCGGTGGCCGAAGTGATGCCCAACGGCATCCTGCTGGTGCGCGGTGAAAAGTGGATGACCCTCAATACCGGCGATGAGCTGGTACGGATTGCCGGCTTGGTTCGCGCCGATGACATCGCCACCGACAACACCGTGTCCTCGACCCGCATCGCCGATGCCCGCATCACCTACTCGGGAACTGGCGCCTTTGCCGATGCCTCGCAGCCGGGATGGATGAGCCGTTTCTTTCTTAGCCCTATGTGGCCGTTCTAAGGATGGTCAACATGACGCTTAGTAAATACCTCATCGCTGCCGCTGCGCTGTTGCTGGCCTCACTGGCTCAGGCCGAACGGCTTAAAGACCTGGCCAGCATCCAAGGCGTGCGCAGTAACCAGTTGATCGGCTATGGCCTGGTGGTCGGGCTTAATGGCAGTGGCGACCAAACCACGCAGACGCCGTTCACCGTGCAGACCTTCAACAACATGATGGCGCAGTTCGGTATCAAGGTGCCGCAGGGCGGAAACGTACAGCTGAAGAACGTCGCGGCGGTGTCGATCCATGCCGACCTGCCGGCGTTCGCCAAACCCGGGCAGACCATCGACATCACCGTATCTTCCATCGGTAACGCCAAGAGCCTGCGTGGCGGTAGCCTGCTGATGACGCCGCTGAAAGGCATCGACGGCAACGTTTACGCCATCGCCCAGGGCAACCTGGTGGTCGGCGGTTTTGACGCCGAAGGCGGCGACGGCTCGCGGATCACCGTCAACGTACCGTCGGCGGGGCGCATTCCCGGCGGCGCAACGGTCGAGCGGCCGGTACCCAGCGGTTTTGATCAGGGCAACAGCCTGACGCTCAACCTCAATCGCCCAGACTTCACCACCGCTAAGAATATTGTTGATCACATCAACGAATTGCTCGGCCCAGGCGTAGCCCAAGCAGTCGATGGCGGCTCTATTCGCGTTAGCGCACCCCTCGATCCCGGTCAGCGGGTGGACTACCTGTCGATTCTGGAGAATCTCGAAGTGGAGATCGGTCAAGCCGTGGCCAAGGTCATCATCAATTCGCGCACCGGCACCATCGTGATTGGTCAGAACGTACGCGTACAGCCGGCTGCCGTGACCCACGGCAGCCTCACCGTGACCATTACCGAAGACCCGATTGTTAGCCAGCCGGAAGCCCTGTCCGGCGGCCAGACTGCTGTGGTGCCGCGTTCGCGAGTGAATGCCGACCAAGAAGCCAAGCCCATGTTCAAGTTCGGCCCGGGCACCACACTGGATGAAATCGTCCGCGCGGTGAATCAGGTCGGCGCTTCGCCTTCCGACCTTATGGCCATCCTGGAGGCGCTCAAGCAAGCTGGCGCGCTGCAGGCTGACCTGATTGTGATTTAAGGGGGCAGACCATGGACTCTAAACTCTCAGCCGGTTTGCTTGGCGGCCAAAGTACCGTAGACAGCGGCGCATACAACGACCTGGGCCGCTTGCAGCAATTCAAAGTCGGCGGCGACAGCGAAAAGAACATCAAGAAAGTCGCGCAAGAATTTGAATCGCTGTTTCTCAATGAAATGCTCAAAGCCATGCGCTCCGCCAACGAGGCGTTCGGTGAGGGCAACTTCATGAACAGCAACGAGAGCAAAACCTACCAAGACATGCACGACCAACAGCTGGCGGTGACCCTGTCCAACCACCAGAACGGTATTGGCCTGGCCGACGTGCTGGTGCGGCAGATGTCGCAAATCAAGGCCGCCGACAACCGGCCAAACCCGTTTGCCCAGGTCAATGAGCCGGTGCCAAGCGCGCCGAGCAAGCCACTGGCTCAGGTCGAGAGCGGCCGTGATGACAGCTCGCTGCTCAACCAGCGGCGCTTGTCCCTGCCGGGTAAACTCACCGACCGTTTGCTCGCCGGCATCGTGCCGTCAACGGCGGCTGCCGATAGCCAGCCATTGGCGCAGAACAACTGGATTCCCGCCAAGGCCTTCGCCGCACCTGCCGATACCGCGCAGGGCTTGAGTGGTACGGACGCCATCACCGGTCGGCGCATTGCCCAGCCACCGCTGGCACCGGGCAAGGCCGCGTTCGGCTCGAAGGATGAATTTATTGCCGCCATGCTGCCGATGGCCGAAAAAGCCGCCGACAAGATCGGTGTTGATCCGCGTTACCTGGTGGCCCAGGCCGCGCTGGAAACCGGTTGGGGCAAGTCGATTATTCGTCAGCAGGATGGCTCCAGCAGCCACAACCTGTTTGGCATCAAAACCCACAACACCTGGGAAGGCGACTCGGCGCGCGTGCTGACCACCGAGTTCAAGGGCGGTAAGGCCGTCAAGGAAGCGGCATCGTTCCGCAGCTATGACTCTTTCGCCCACAGTTTTGACGATTACGTGAGCTTCTTGCAGGGCAACGGGCGTTACGAAAAAGCCCTGGCCACCACCGACAAGCCCGAGCAATTCGCCCGCGAGCTGCAGAAAGCCGGCTACGCCACAGACCCACAGTACGCGCGCAAAATCGCCCAGATCGCCCGGCAGATGCAGACCTATCAAACAGTCGCGGCCGTTAGCACGCCGTCTACCAGCGGATGATGAAGCATGGCTGACCTCCTCAATATTGGCCTGTCCGGCCTGTCAGCGAACAAGACCTCGCTGGCGGTCACCGGCCATAACATCACCAACGTCAATACGCCAGGCTTCTCGCGGCAAGACACGGTGCAGGGCACGCGCACGCCACAGTTCAGTGGCGCCGGTTTTATTGGCTCGGGTACCACGCTGACTGATATACGCCGTAGTTACAGCGAATTTCTGAGTGCCCAGGTGCGTAGCAGCACGGCTCTCAGCAGTGATGTCAGCGCCTATAAAAGTCAGATCGAACAACTCGATTCGCTGCTGGCCGGCTCCACCACGGGCATTACGCCAGCATTGCAAAAACTCTTTTCGGCGCTGCAGACGGCTGCCGAAGACCCGGCGAATATCCCGGCGCGGCAGCTTGTGCTGTCTGAGGCTGAAGGCCTGGCCAAGCGTTTTAATACGGTCTACGACCGCATCAACGATCAAAATCAGTTCATCAATAAACAAATGTCGGCGGTAACCGAACAAGTCAACCGTTTGGCTACATCGATTGCCAGTTATAACGACGCCATTGCCATCGCCGGCGCCAACGGTAAACAGCCTAACGACCTGTTGGATGGCCGTGATGAGGCCATCCGCCAACTCTCCACCTATATCGGTGTGACGGCTGTGCCGCAGGATGACAACACCATCAACCTGTTTGTTGGCTCCGGCCAGCCGCTGGTGGTTGGTAGCAAGAGCAACAGCCTGCAAGTGGTGCCAGGGCAGGGCGACCCGACCCGTGCTGAAGTGGAGTTTGTCAGCGGTGGCTCGCGCCAGGGTGTGACATCGCTGCTCACCGGCGGAGAGTTGGGCGGTTTGATCCGTTACCGTGCCGAGAGCCTTGATCCAACGCTCAACTCACTGGGGCGACTGGCCCTGGCGGTGACGGATCAAGTCAACACCCAGCTGGGGCAAGGCTTGGACCTAAAAGGACAAGTGGGCACAGCACTGTTTGGCGACTTCAATGACTCTGCCTTGGCCAGCCTGCGCGCCCGCGCGTTCTCGACCAATACCAGTAACGTGCAGCCCGCGCTGAACATCACCAACACCAGCGTGTTGACCACCAGCGACTATCGGCTGGAGTACGTTGGCGGCAGCTACAGCGCACGCCGCTTAAGTGATGGCGAGTTGATGAGTATTAACCCCACGCCCAGCCCCAACCCGCTGACAGACTATCCGGTGACGCTGACCTTTACGGATCAAAAAGGCCGCGTTCAAGGGTTTGACGTGGTGCTAAACGCTGCGCCGAATTCAGGCGATAAATACCTGTTGCAACCCACTCGGCGGGGGGCGACCAGTATCAGTACCACGCTGGATCAGCCCGATCAGTTGGCCTTTGCCGCTCCGGTGCGGTCTGAAGCGCAATTACAAAATCGTGGTAACGGCTCGATTTCCCAGCCTGATCTGGTCGCCGCCGGTACCAGCCCGATTGATGCTGCGGCTATTTCCGCGGCCTTGCCGGTGGCCTTGACCTATAACGGTGCTGGCACGTTTGAAAGCCCGCCAGGTACCCCGGCAGCGGGTCTTAACCGGGTTCCCGCCGGCGCATTTGTGCCGGGGCAGTTGAATACCTACGAGCTGGATCTTGGTGGCGGCAACCGGGTGAGCTTCACCATAAGTGGTCGTCCAGAGGGCGGTGACAGTTTCAACCTGTCCTTTAACCAGAATGGCGTCTCCGACAACCGTAACGCCCTAAAGCTTGCCGACCTGCAAAATAAACAAACCGTGGGGGTTGACCCGACTGTTATGGGTATCAGCACGGGCGTCAGTTTTACCGACGGTTACGGCGATATGGTCGAGCGAGTCGGCACCTTGACCGCCCAGGCGCGGCAAGACAGCGAAGCCACTGGGGCCATTCTTAAGCAAGCCACCGATAACCGTGACTCGTTGTCAGGGGTTAACCTCGACGAAGAGGCCGCCAACCTGATCAAGTTTGAGCAGTACTACAACGCGTCGGCGCAAGTCATTCAAGTTGCGCGATCTTTGTTCGATACCCTGATCAATACATTCAGATAAAAGCGCGGCGCTAGCAGACGCGACAGATCAATCTTCTAACCATTCGCACAGGGTTAGAGTATATGGCGGCTAGCAGCGGCCAAACACCGGATTGCTACAAGAGGCTTAAACATGCGCATCTCCACCATTCAGGCATTTAACAACGGTGTGCAAGGCCTGCAAAAAAACTACGCCACCGCCATCCGCACGCATGAGCAGATCAGCACCCGCAACCGCATTTTGACGCCCGCGGATGACCCGGTTGCCTCGGTGCGCCTGTTGCAGCTGGAGCAACAACAAAGCGTCCTGGGCCAATATAAAGAGAACCTGACAGCAGCAAAAAACAGCCTGGCGCAGGAAGAAGTTACCCTCAACTCGGTCAACACCGTGTTGCAACGTGTGCGCGAACTGGCGGTGCAGGCGGGTAACGGTGCCTTGAGCCAAGCCGATCGGCAATCCATCGCTGCCGAGTTGGGCGAGCGTGAAAATGAGCTGCTGGGCCTGATGAATTCTCGCAACGCGCGAGGCGAATACTTGTTTGCCGGCTTTCAGGGCAAAACCCAGCCCTTCGTCCGCCAGGCCGACGGTAGTTACAGTTACGAAGGCGACGAAGGTCAGCGCAAGCTGCAAATTGCCAGCTCACAAAGTGTGCCGATTAGTGATAACGGCAAGAAAACCTTTGAAAACGTGATTAATGCCGGGCGCCTGCAGCTGAATCCTGCTGCGCCGCCCTTTCCAGCAGGTTCTACCCTGGAAGTCTCCAAGCCCTTGGTGCAGGACGAAGTGGCCTTTACCGGAGCCAACCCATTTCCGAATGGCGGTGTTGTAGTGGTCTTCGCCGGTGCGCCTAACCAGAACAACTATGCGGTCTACGGGGCGCCCTATACGGTAGGTGATACACCCTTTCCCGATGGCGGCGGTACCCTGGATGCTGATCCGGACAAAGCCGATACTCTGGTATTTCGTGGCGTCACGCTGAAATTCTCGGGTGTACCAGTGGGGGGGGAAACCGTGCAGCTCACTGTCGACCCCACTCAGCAAAAGCAAGGCATCCTCGACACCATTGCTCAACTAAAGACCAGTTTGCAGGGGCCAGCCAGTGGCTTTCAGATTGGTGATGCGGTAGCCGTTGCGCTTACCAACCTTGATCACGGTATGACCACAGTGGACAGCGTGCGCGGTGAAATCGGCGCGCGCCTGAACGTGGTGGAAACCACCCTTACGGATAACGAAGATGTCGGCCTGGTCAACAAATCGGTGCAGGCTGAGCTGCGTGAGCTGGATTACGCTGAGGCCTTGTCGCGGCTTGCCTTTCAAACCGTAATCCTCGAAGCCGCGCAGCAAAGCTATGTGAAAGTCAGTGGCCTTAATCTGTTTAACAAGCTCTAGCGTGGGTTAGTCCCGTAGGGTGGGTTAGCCGCGCAGCGGCGTAACCCACCGCGTTTTCTTGGCGTTAGTCTTTGTTGGTGGGTTACGTGGCGCGCAGTAACCATGGGTGTATGTAAATGCGCTGGCCAGCGCCACCCACCCTGCAAAGGCCAAGATGCACGACGGTTCCTTGGCAGCTCCTTGGGTTTACGCTGATCAACCGCTGCAACAAGCTGTTTTCAAAAGCCAAAAAAACCACAAGCGTTTTTTCATAAAAAAAGCCTAAAGCTCCCGCAGCAAGCGCCGATACAAAGTACGAATGCGAACTTTATGGGTGCCTGGGCACTGCCCACCCAAGGTCGCACGCTCAGGCAAACACGCTAGTCCTTGGAGGACACCATCATGGCTCTTACCGTCAATACCAACATTGCCTCGCTCAACACCCAGCGCAATCTCAGTTCTTCTTCCAATGCGCTGAATACCTCGCTGCAGCGCCTGTCCACTGGCTCGCGTATCAACAGCGCCAAGGATGATGCCGCTGGTCTGCAGATTTCTAACCGTCTGACCAGCCAGATTAACGGTCTGGGTGTGGCAGTGCGTAACGCCAACGATGGTATCTCCCTGGCGCAGACCGCTGAAGGAGCATTGCAGCAGTCCACCAATATTCTGCAGCGTATGCGTGACCTGTCCTTGCAGTCGGCCAACGGTAGCAACAAGACCAATGATCGGGCTTCTATCCAAAAAGAGGTCACGCAGCTGAAGGATGAGTTGACCCGTATTAGCGACACCACGACTTTTGGTGGTCGTAAATTGTTGGATGGCAGTTTCGGTACGCAAGCGTTTCAGGTTGGTGCCAATGCCAATGAAACAATTGATGTGTCGGTAGGTAAAATGGATACAACCAGCCTTTCAGGCAGCATCGCTGCGAAAGTGTCGTCCGGCGCTACCGCTACTGGTACTGCGGCTCCTGATGCAATAACTTCAGCTAATGCTGGTGATATTGATATCCAGATAGGCACTGGTTCGAAGGTCACTTTGTCGATTATTACCGGTGATACTGCAACGACAATTTCTCAGAGGATCAACGATAAAGCAATCGAAGGGCTGAGCGCTACAGTCACTGGTGGGGCGATCGTGCTAAAGAGCAGTGTTTCTGGTAGCTCCTCGGGTACTCCAGCGGATATTACTCTTAGCGATTCAGCCGGAAATACCAACGGTACACTTGCTGCACTAAAACTGGCTAGCGCCACTGGTGCTGATACCTCGACTGCCGCTTCTTCGGGTTTTGTCTCAGGTATTGACGTGTCCACCGCTAGTGGTTCGCAGGACGCGATCCAGGTTATTGATGGTGCCATTAGTCAGATCGACGCCCAGCGCGCCCAACTGGGTGCGGTGCAGAACCGTTTCGATAACACCATCTCCAATCTGCAGAACATCTCGGAGAACTCCTCGGCTGCCCGTGGCCGTATCCAAGACACTGACTTCGCCGCCGAAACCGCAAATCTGAGCAAAAACCAGATTCTGCAGCAGGCCGGTACAGCGATTTTGGCCCAGGCCAACCAGCTGCCGCAGGCGGTGCTTAGCCTCCTACGTTAAGCCGCACAGCAAGTTGGTTTTAACCTCGGGGGGTAGTGCTAGGCGCTACTCCCCGCTTTGCCATTTGAGGTGAGGTCATGGATATCAATGCAAACAATGGGTTACAGCAGCCGGTCATAGCTCTTCGGCCATCCAGTTCAGGTAGCGCATCACCGGCGAGTAATGCGGAGAAGTCAGTGGCGGCTAAGGCTGAAGAGCCAGCCACCATAAGCCTTACAGCAGAACAAACGCGCCAACCCGTGGAGGAAGCCATCTCCAGCATCAAACAGTTCGCCCAGAGTATTCAGCGCAACTTAAACTTTGCCTTGGATGATTCCAGTGGGCGGGTGGTGGTCAAGGTCACCGATGCCATGTCTGGCGATGTGATTCGGCAGATTCCCTCTGAAGACGCCTTGCGGTTGGCAGAAAGCCTGGAAGAGGCGCGCAGCTTATTGTTCAAGGCAGAAGCGTAATACGGTACGTTTCTTGATTGGCTCTGGTTTAACGAGAGCAAACGTCAACTTCACGACGAGGTGGTTAGCATGGCAGGCGTATCAGGTATTGGATCGGGGCTCGACATCAATAGCATTGTCGGCGCCTTGGTCAATGCGGAAAAAGCCCCGAAAGAGGCGCAACTGGCGCGCCTGGAAAAAGCCTCTACCACCAAGTTTTCCGCCTTGGGTACGCTTAAAGGTGCATTGAGCGAATTCCAGACGGCGATGAAGGACCTCAACAGCCTGGCGCTATTTGAGAAGCGCACGGCCACCTCATCCAACACCAGTGCGCTCAGCGCTTCAGCCGAGAAAACGGCACTGACAGGCACTTATCAGGTGGCAGTTACGCAACTGGCGACCAGCAGTCGGGTGGCTACGGGGGCGATTCCGAGCGGCTACCCTGCACCTTCGGCCGGTCAGCTAACCGTCAAACTCGGCGCTGCCGATACGGCAGGCGTAAAAGTCGACGTTGCAGCTGGCGATACGCTTGAGCAAATCCGCGACAAGCTCAACACCACGCTCAAAGACAAGGGCATCAGCGCCAATATTGTTAACAACCCTGCCGATGGCACCTCGCGTTTAGTACTCAACGCCAAAGAAACCGGTGCGGCTACGGATATTGTGGTGGAGGCCGGCGTCGGGCTGGAAGCATATGCGGTAGATGGCGCGGTCAAGGCTGGCGAAGGCTCGGCCGGTTACTTGGGTAAGCCAGCGCAAGATGCGATATTTAGCATCGATGGCCTGGAGCAAGCCAGCGGCACCAATAGCCTTAAAGATGTAATACCTGGCGTTACGTTTAACCTCTTGAGCAAAACTGAGGCGGATAAACCGCTCACGCTTACTGTGGGCCAGGACAAAGCCGGCGTTACCGCTAGTATCAAGAAGTTTGTCGATGCCTATAACAAGCTGATCAAAACCAGTAACGAGTTAACCAGCGTTACCCAGGTCGGCGAGGGTAAACCACCAGTTGTGGGGGGGTTGGTTGGTGACGCGACGGTACGTACCTTGCTCACTGGCGTGCGCAATGAGTTGGTTAATCCGGCCGGTCAAGAAGGTATTCGTGTACTTGCTGATTTGGGTATGACCACGCAAAAAGACGGCACTCTGAAGATTGACGATGACAAGCTAGGCACGGCGATTACCGATAATTTTGATGCACTGGGTAGCTTTTTTACCGGGGATAACGGGTTGATGAGCCGGGT
>JAWWDH010000083.1:0-10431 GCA_033720015.1 Pseudomonas sp. | reverse complement strand
CCTCGCTGAAGAGCTCGAGAAAAATGCTCAGGGCTTCCTCGTCAACCGGCAGAGTTTCAGGCAGCCGCAAGGTGAACGCGCGCTGAATCATCCAGTGTGGATCGTTCAGGCAGTCCCAGGCGGCGTCCCAGTTCATGCCGAAGTCAGCTGGCAGGTGCAGGGCTTGCGCAAGCGCGGCGAGGAGGCTGTGTTTATCAGCCGCTGGGTGGCAGTGAATACCCACCAGGGCCGCATCTGTATCTGGGCACTCGCTGAGCTTCCAGACGCCACTGCTCGGTAAGGTTGAAAAATCACGCATCAGGGCGTGCCAGCAATCTGGCGGAAGCTGCGGTAATGGTCACCGGTGTAGTAATAGACTGCGGGCGGCTGCCCGCCTGTTACCACGCGGCGAGCGCCGCGGTGATTGAGGCCAGGTGTGGCCACGGTGTACTCGCGGTAGTAGCCTCTGGGCTTGCTGGGCAGCAGGCGTTCACGGTTATGAAAGGTGCTGCCATCCTGGCTGTGGGGGAACGGCCCGCCTTGCCGGATCAGCGACAGGGTGTGCGACAGTTCGCGATCCTGTGTCTGCACACGTTCACTGCTATCGCCCCCGAACGAGTGGAATAGCTGCGTGCCGCCCATGCCGTTGAACAGCAGCAACATGCCCAGCAAGAGGCTGGCGAGGATCAATAACTGGCCAATGCCGAAGGGCTTTGCCTTGGCGCGTGCGACGTTCTTTTGCCGTTGCCTGGCGCTCTGTTCGGCGCTGACGTTATGGGCTTTGGCGCGGTTCTGCTGGTCATAGACCAGCTGATAGGACACCTTGAGGCCAACGCTTGGTCGCGAGGCCCGGTTGAACGCCGAGATATGAAAGAACACCCGCTCTTTACCGTCATTCGGTTGAATAAAGCCAAAGCCTTTGGCGTCATTCCAGGTGCTGATGGTTCCGCTCGGCACGGTCTGTCTCCGGGTTAAGCGGTGCGCCAGGTGATTTCCTCAACGCCATCGGCGCTGATACGCATCCAGCGGTCGGCCTGCTCGTCGCTTTCTTCTTCCTGCCAGCCGTTCGGGGCGCAGCGCACTTCAACATTCAGCGCGGCGAACGCGGCCTGGGCGCAGGCCAGGTCGTCGGCCCAGGGGGTGGCGGCGCTTTCCAGGAACAGGCTGTGCCATTTGCCGACCGCCTTGGGCAGCCAGGTGACCGACACATCGCCGGCCAAGCATTTATAGGTCTGGCCTTTCTGCTGCCATGGCGTACAGCTGCCAAGGGCAGTGCTCAGCCATTCAGCGATGGCGTTGTGATCGGCGTCTTTCAGGTAAATCTCGATATCCGGTTGGCGCATGCTCATAGCTTCTCGATCCAGTCGTAGCGGATGGCAACGGTCACTGCACAGGGTTGGGCAATTACCGCGGCGCGGCGTTCAGCGCTGGCGCGCCAGCCGTGTGGGGTCATGGCCAGCAGGTCGGCACGGGCTTCGCTGCTCTCCAGTTGGAGGTTAAACGTTAAGGTTTCGCAGTGGGCCAGGCGCATGCCCTCGGGGATCAGCTCCAGATGCTTCTGATCATCGTAGTCACGCACTTCGTCATACAGACTTTGGCGCAGCTCCATCAGATGGCCGCGGGTCGGCCCCATACGCAGCAGGCCGCCACCGGGGGCGAGCAGGCGTTTAGCTTCCTGCCAGTCGAGCGGGCTGAATACGCTGGCGAGCAGTTGGCAGCTGGCGTCACTCAAGGGTACGCGGGCCATGCTCGCCACTAGCCAGTTGAGCTGGGGTGCACGTTTGCAACCGCGCTTGATCGCCTCTCGCGAAATATCCAGGGCATAGCCGTCTGCTTGTGGCAGGGCGTCGGCGAGTTGGCGGGTGTAATAGCCCTCACCACAGCCGATATCCAGCCAGCGCGCCGGGTCATAGCTTGCTGCCAGCTCGGCCAGGCGCTTGGCCAGTGGCGCGTAATGACCGCCATCGAGGAAGCGCCGACGCGCCTCGACCATGGCGGCGTTGTCGCCAGGGTCGCGGCTGTTCTTGTGCTGCACGGGCAGCAGGTTCAGATAACCCTGACGCGCGCGGTCGAAGCGATGGTTGGCCGGGCAAGCCACGCCGTTGTCGACGAGGCTCAGTGCGCCCTGGCAAATGGGACAGATCAGGCTCATGCGAGCAGGTTCACCAAGGTTTGATAATAGATTTCGGTCAGCACATTGAGGTCACTGGCCAGCACGCGCTCGTCAATCTGGTGGATGGTCGCGTTGACCGGGCCGAGCTCGAGCACCTGGGTGCCGAGGGTGGCGATAAAGCGCCCGTCGGAGGTGCCGCCGCTGGTCGAGGGCTGGGTGTCGCGGCCGGTGACGGTTTTGATGCTGGCGGCCACGCCGTCGAGCAGGGCGCCGGGTTCGGTGAGAAACGGCATGCCGGACAGCGCCCAGTCCAGGTGATAGTCCAGGCCGTGTTTGCCGAGAATCGCTTCGACCCGCTGTTGCAGGCCTTCGACTGTGGACTCGGTGGAAAAACGGAAGTTGAACACCGCTTTCAGCTCGCCGGGAATCACGTTGGTCGCGCCCGTGCCGGCATTCAGGTTGGAGACCTGGAAGCTGGTCGGCGGGAAGAACGCGTTGCCCTCGTCCCAGTGTTCGGCGGCCAGTTCGGCCAGCGCTGGTGCGGCCAGGTGGATCGGGTTGCGGGCCAGGTGCGGGTAGGCTACGTGGCCCTGCTTGCCGCGTACGGTGAGGGTGCAGCCGAGCGAGCCACGGCGACCGTTTTTCACCACATCGCCGACCAGGGTGGTGCTCGACGGTTCACCGACGATGCACCAGTCCAGGCGCTCATTACGCTCACGCAGGCGCTCGACCACGGCCTTGGTGCCGTGATGCGCGGGGCCTTCTTCGTCGCTGGTGATCAGGAAGGCGATACGCCCCTGGTGGTTTGGGTACTCGGCCACGAAGCGTTCAACGGCAATGATCATCGACGCCAGGCTGCCTTTCATGTCTGCCGCGCCACGGCCGCAGAGCATGCCGTTTTCATCAATCAGGGCGTCGAAGGGCTGGTGCTGCCAGCTCTGAATGGGGCCGGTTGGCACCACATCGGTGTGTCCGGCAAAACACAGTACGGGACCATCGTTGTTGCCGTGGGTGGCCCAGAAGTTGTCCACTTCCTCAATGCGCATCGGCTCGATGGTGAAGCCGCAAGCGGCCAGGCGGCGGGTCATCTGTTCCTGACAGCCTTCGTCGAGCGGGGTCACGGACGGGCGGCGGATCAGCTCGCAGGCAAGCTCCAGCGTCGGGGAGAGGGGCGTGGCGTTGGCGGTCATTGCGGCTCCAAGGCGGCGTCAGGCAGAAAGGCCGCCATCTTAAAGCAAAACGGCGGCCATTGGCCGCCGTCTGGCATTCAGCCACGCCAGCAGTCAGCTGGTGACAGGCGCTGCTTCGGCGGTTGCCTGCGCCGTGGGCAATGACGACAGCAGGGCCATGATCAACGCCGCCAGGTACGGCAGTGACTGCACCAGCAGCATGGTCACCCAGAACTTCACATCGGCGCTGGGTAGGCCTTGCACGATGCTGATGCCCAGCGCTGCGCCCCACAGCAGGAGCATGATGAACAGCTCTTCGCGGGCTTCGGCCAGGGCCACCAGGATGCCGTGGTTGCTGGCCATCTTCGGGGTGCGGAAGAACGGGATGGTTTTGGTGAAGGTGCCGTACAGCACCGCCTTGGCGATGGTGTGTGACAGCGCCAAGCCGGCGATGGCCGCCTGGAACGAGCGCACCAAGTCGACGCCCATGGCCTTGCGGTAAAGGAACATGATTTTGCCGAACTTGAAGAAGAACAGCGCCAGCGGCGGGATGGCGAAGATCATCAGCGGCGGGTCGACCCGTTGCGGCACGATGATCATCGCCGCCGACCAGAGCAGTGCGCCGGCGGTGAAGAAGATATTCAGGCCATCGGCAATCCACGGCAGCCAGCCGGCGACGAAGTGGTAGCGCTGACCGGTCTTGAGTTCGCTGCCCTTGCCGAGAAACAGGCTGCGGGCGTGGCCTTTCATTATCTGAATTGCGCCGTAGGCCCAGCGGAACCGCTGTTTTTTGTAGTCGATAAAGGTGTCTGGCATCAGGCCCTGGCCGAAGCTCTGGTGCGCGTAGGCGGCCGAGTAGCCTTTCTCGAACACGCGCAGGCCCAGTTCGGCGTCTTCGCAGATGGTCCAGTCGGCCCATTTCAGCTCGTCCATCACGCTGCGGCGGATCATGGTCATGGTGCCGTGCTGGATGATCGCGTCGCGGTCGTTGCGGGTGACCATGCCGATATGGAAGAAACCTTTGTATTCGGCGTAGCAGAGCTTCTTGAAGATGCTTTCGTTGCCGTCGCGGTAATCCTGCGGTGATTGCACTACGGCGATTTTCGGGTCGCTGAAATGCGGCACCATAAACTTCAGCCAGTTCTTGTCGACGCAGTAGTCGGCGTCGATCACCGCCACCACTTCGGCATCCGCCGCAGTGTGCGGCAGGATGTAGTTCAGCGCGCCGCCCTTGAAGCCGGCAATCGGTGCCACGTGGAAGAAGCGGAAACGTGGGCCCAGCACTTCGCAGTAAGCCTGCACCGGCTCCCACACCGCAGGGTCTTTGGTGTTGTTGTCGATGATCAGTACTTCGTAATCCGGGTAATCCAGCGCTGCGAGGGCGTCGAGGGTCTGTTTGACCATCTCCGGTGGCTCGTTGTAGCAGGGTACGTGGATCGATACCTTGGGTCGGTAAGCGCTGTCGCCGCTGACCGGTTGGAAGGGCCGGCGACGGGTGCGGGTCCAGGCGGTTTCAGCCAGTTCATGGGCTTCGGTGAGCAGCACAATAAATACGCCGAAGGCACCGATGCCCAGCAACAGGCCGACGATGGTGCTGAACCAGGTGCTGTATTGCTGGCTGTAGTCGTAGCCGATCCACACCAGGGCCGATCCGCCGGCAAAGGCGACAAAGGTCAGGAAGGTGCGCCCGCGTTGGCGCAGGGCGCTGCCGTCGATCAACATCAAGGCCAGGCTGAGCAGTGCCAATACCACCGAACCGATGGCCAGCAAGCGCCACTGCGGGATGGCGACCACCGGGCCTTCGAAGGCGAACTTGGCCTGGCGGTCGAGGTTGTAGACACCCCAGTACGCGCCGACTGAGCCTTCATCGCTGGCCTTCCACGGCTGGTCGAAGGCTTCGATGACGAAGTAGTTGTAGCCTTTGCCGTTCAGCGCATTGACCAGGGTGCGCAGGTAGATGGCCTGGTCGGCTTGTGAGGCGTCCGCACCACCGCGCATACGGCCGTTGCTCGGCCAGCCGACCTCGGAGAGCAGCAAGGGCTTTTTCGGGAACAGCTTCTTCAGGTCTTTGGCGCGTTCGAGGACGAAGTCGGTGGCGTCTTCCATCGGCACGAACTCCCAGTAGGGCAGCACGTGGGCGGCGATCAGGTCGACGTGCTGGGCCAGCTCAGGGTGGTCTTGCCAGATGTGCCACTGCTCGGAGGTGGTCACCGGGACCTTGACCGCTGCGCGCACGCGGTCGATGTAGTCGATGAGGTTTTCAGCGCTGACTTCTTCACGGAACAAGGCTTCGTTACCCACCACCACGCGCACCACGCTGCGTGAGTTGTTGGCAATTTCAATGGCTTTGGCGATTTCTCGCTCGTTACGCGCAAGGTCTGGGCTGATCCAGATACCCAAAGTTACACGCAGGCCGAACTCTTCAGCCAGCTCTGGGATATTGCCGAGGGCGCCATCCACCGAGTAGGTACGGATGTTGTCGGTCTGGCTGCTCAGCAGCTCCAGATCCTCACGCATTTGGGCGTCGCTGGGGTAGCTGTCTTGCTGGGGATTCTGTCCGGCGCGGAACGGCGAAAAGGAAAAGCCAGCGACTTGTTCCGGCCAGTCGGGGGCGGTGACCGGGCGGTTGTACAGCGCCCAAATACCGGTAAACAAGGCGGCAATCGCCAGGAACACGACCAGGTTCAGTCCAAACTTACGCGAAGGCATAGTGTGCAGGTCCAGCGAAGGGGCAATAAAGATCGACGGGCGTCGGGTGGCGCATGCTACGCCGCCGCCATAGGGCTGTATAGCCTGGCCTGTGGGTCTATTGCTGGGACGCTCGATGGTTTTGAAGGTTCCTCATATGGCCATGTGCTACTGCAGCTCATCGGTTAGCTGCGGTCTGGGCAACACAGCGCTTGGGCGCAGGTCGCCGGCTACCTATAATGCGCGCCGCTGATGGCGCGTGAGAGATAAGAATGCCGGTGGATGAACAACGCTTTGGCGGCATTGCCCGTTTATATGGTCAGCAAGGGGCCGAACGGCTGGCGGCCGCGCATGTGGCGGTGGTCGGCATTGGCGGCGTGGGCTCTTGGGCCGCTGAAGCCCTGGCGCGTTCTGGGGTGGGGGAGATTTCCCTGTTTGATTTGGACGACGTCTGTGTGAGCAACAGCAACCGCCAGTTGCATGCGCTCGACAGCACCGTCGGCCAGGCCAAGGTCGAGGTGATGGCGGCGCGTATTCGCGGCATTAATCCGGCCTGTGTGGTGCATGCGGTGGCGGATTTCGTCACCCGCGAGACCATGGCTGAGTACATCACCACGCAGCTCGACGCGGTGATCGACTGCATCGACAGTGTCAACGCCAAGGCGGCGCTGATTGCCTGGTGCAAGCGGCGCAAGATCCAGGTCATCACCACCGGCGGGGCGGGCGGGCAGATCGATCCGACGCAAATTCAGGTCGGTGATCTGAACAAAACCTGGAACGATCCGCTGGCGTCCAAAGTGCGTTCCACCCTGCGTCGTGACTATGGTTTCTCGCGCACGGCGGGCCGTAACTACAGCGTGCCGTGTGTGTACTCCAGCGAGCAACTGCGCTACCCCAAGCCCGATGGCTCGGTGTGTCAGTACAAGGGTTTTGTCGGCGAAGGGGTCAAGCTCGACTGTGCTGGTGGTTTTGGCGCGGTGATGATGGTCACTGCGACTTTTGGCATGGTCGCGGCCGCGCGGATTGTCGACAAGCTGGTGGCCGGAACACGGCGCCCCGCAGAGCGCCAGCCCACCGCCTGAGGTTGTTTACCAGGTTGTAAGGAGTGACCGATTCGGGTCGATGTATAGCAGGGATATGCTGGTGTTTAACCTTTGAGGTGTGTGTTGTCCCTGCTGCGATTTACGTTAAACCGTGCCCTACGTTACCTGCTGCCGCTTGCCTTCCTGTGCACCTGTCTGGGCGTCAGTGCCCAGCCGGTTGTACGTATCGGTAGCGGCGAATGGGTTCCTTATGTCGACCCGCAGCGTGAGGATGGCGGTGCACTGGCGCGGCTAACGCGCGAGATTTTCAACGCGGCTGGCTACTCGGTCGAGTTCGTTTACTACCCTTGGGACCGTAACCTGTTGATGCTGGAGCAGGGCCATCTGGATGCGGTGATGCCGTACTCCTGTTCGGCGCAGCGCCAGCGCATCAGTGAGTGCAGTGATGCTGTGGTGCAGGGGCAGATCGTGCTGTTCCAGCGCGCCGGTCAGCAGCTGGATTGGACGCGTATCGAAGACCTCAAGGCATTTCACATCGCCACCACCCACGGCTATTCCTACGGCCCGCAGTTTGATGCGGCGCTAGAGGCGGGACAGTTACAGGTGCAGCAGAGTGGTAAGGAAGACACCGGTTTGCGCTTGCTAAGTCTGGGGCGCGTGGACTTTCACCCGCAGGATCGGGCTGTGGGGTATGCCATGTTGCGTCGCTTGTTTTCGCCGGCCGAGCGTGCGCAAATCAGCCATCATCCGCGTATTTTGAATAACGAATCGCTGCATTTGTTGTTTGCTAAAGGCGATACCCGGACCAATAAGCTGCGTGAGGTGTTCAATGCCGGTTTACGCCGCCTGGCCGCGAGCGGTGAGCTACAGCGTTTGCAGCAGGCGCTGGACTCGGGCGACTCGGATCAGTGGTCAAGCGCGCCTTGATCGTCTGCTGCCAGCAATTGCTGCATGCGCGTCAGTACCGCTTGCAAGCCATTGCTGCGAGAGGGTGACAGGTGGCGCGCCAGGCCGAGCTGGGTAAACCAGCCCGGCAGATCCAACTGCGCCAGCTCGGCCTGATTCAGGCCATTGACCCGCACTAAAAGAAGCGCGAGCAGGCCGCGCAGCAGGCGCGCATCACTGCTGGCGCGGAATTGCCAGTGTTCGCCGTTACGTTCGGCCAGCAACCACACCTGGCTCTCACAGCCCGTTACGCGGTTGGCCTCACAGCGTTCGTCTTCGCTGAGCGGAGCAAGCTGCTCGCCCCACTGCATCAGTAAGCGTGCGCGCTGCTCCCAGCCGGGACACGCAGTGAAAGCCTGCAGCGCAGTGTCGGCGTGGGCGGGCAGGTTCATCGCAGTAGCTCCAGAGCTTGGTCCAGCGCGGTGAAGAAGCGCTGCAGATCAGCGCCGTCGTTATACAGCCCCAAGGACACGCGAACCGCACCGCTGAGGCCAAGGCCTTGCAGCAAGGGCATGGCGCAGTGGTGGCCGGCGCGCACGGCAATGCCCTGCTCGCTGAGCAGATGAGCGAGGTCAGCGTGGTGCACATCCTCGACCACAAAGCTGGCCAGTGCGACGTTAGGCCTGCCGAGCAGTCGCACGCCCTGGCGCTGCTGCAGGCCGCTGATCAGCTCGGCATGCAGGGCGGCTTCGTGGACGTCGACGGCGCTGGCATCGAGGCTGTTTAGGTAATCCAGGCTGGCGCCGAGGGCGATCACCGAGGCAATCGGCGGTGTACCGGCCTCAAACCCTAGTGGCGCGGCGCGGAAGCTGGCGCTGGTGTAGTCGGTATGCAGCAGCATCTCACCGCCGAACTGCCAGTGCGCCAGCTGTTGCAGGGCGTGCGTGCGACCGTAAAGCAGGCCGACGCCGTCCGGGCCGTAGAGCTTGTGGCTGGAGCCGATATAGAAGTCGCAGCCCAGCGCCTGCACATCATGGCGGCCATGTACCACGCCCTGGGTGCCGTCCACTACGGTCAGTGCGCCTTGCGCCTGTGCCAATGCCAGCAGCGGTTCGAGCGGCTGCCAGCAACCGAGCACATTGGACAGCTGACTGACCGCCAGCAGGCGGGTACGCGGGCTGATCAGCTGTGCGGCTTGCGTCAGGTCGATCAGGCCGTCGCTGTCCAGTGGCAGCACCACCAGCTTGAGCTGGCGGCGCCGCGCCAGTTGCTGCCAGGGCAGCAGGTTGGCGTGGTGCTCCAGGGCGCTGATGACGATCTCGTCACCGGCCTGAACGTGCTGTTCCAGGCCATAAGCCAGCAGATTGAAGGCCTCGGTGGCGCTGCGGGTGAAGATCAGCTGCTGCGTATCAGCGGCGTTCAGCCAGTGTGCGACTTTCGCGCGAGTGGCTTCAAAAGCACGGGTGGCACGTTCGCCCGGCAGGTGTTGGGCACGATGCACATTGGCGGCGCCGCCGGCGTAGTAGCCGAGCAGAGCATCGAGCATGGCCTGGGTTTTTTGTGCGGTGGCGGCGCTGTCGAGGTAGGTCTGGCCTTCAGCCTCAAGGGCCAGAATGCCAGGAAAGTCGGCGCGCCAGGGGGAGTGCATAAGCATGAGAGAAGAGTCGACACCGTAGGATGGGTTGAGCATAGCGATACCCATGATGGGCGTGATGGGTATCGCTATGCTCACCCATCCTACAAAGCTACCGCCCAAAAGTTGTTGTTAAAGCGTAGCGAGCGAAGGCTAGGCAAGGCGAACTTAAGCGAAAAAGCGGAGTGTACGAATGTACATGAGCATTTTGAGCTTGAGTTCAACGCTGCATAGCCGAGCGCAGTCGCTTTAAATCAACTTTTTAGTTGTGCGCGTGCAGAGCTTCATTCAGCTCGATAGCCGACTTGTGCGTCTTGCACTCGACTGCGCCGCTCTGCGAGTTGCGGCGGAACAGCAGGTCCGGCTGACCGGCCAGTTCGCGGGCTTTTAGCACCTTGACCAGTTTGTTGTCGGCATCCAGCAGCGTCACCTTGGTGCCGGCAGTGATGTACAAGCCGGACTCCACGGTATTGCGGTCACCCAATGGAATGCCGATACCGGCGTTGGCACCGATCAGGCAGCCTTCGCCGACGGAGATGACGATGTTGCCGCCACCGGACAGGGTGCCCATGGTCGAGCAACCGCCGCCCAGGTCCGAACCCTTGCCGACGAAGACACCGGCGGAAACGCGGCCTTCGATCATGCCCGGGCCTGCAGTGCCGGCGTTGAAGTTCACGAAGCCTTCGTGCATCACGGTGGTGCCTTCGCCCACGTAGGCACCCAGGCGAATGCGCGCGCTGTCAGCGATACGCACGCCGGCGGGCACTACGTAGTCGGTCATTTTCGGGAACTTGTCCACCGAGAAGACTTCCAGCAGGTTGCCCTTCAAGCGTGCTTCCAGCTGGCGTTCGGCCAGTTCAGCCAGGTCGATGGCGCCCTGGTTGGTCCACGCCACGTTAGGCAGCAGCGGGAAGATGCCGG
>JAWWDH010000082.1:0-10447 GCA_033720015.1 Pseudomonas sp. | reverse complement strand
CGCCGACAAATTCGCCGCTGGTGTCGTCATAGATCGGGTAGCGGCTGTACTTGTGCCGGCGGAACACGCTGAACACCTCATCCAGCGCGGCGCTAAGCGGCAGGGACACCAGGTCCTCGCGGGAGTTGGCCCAGTCCACCACTTCCAGTTCGCCCAGTTCGACGGCCGAGGCCAGTACGCGCATGTCTTGATCGTTAGGGTCGCTGGCGCGTCGGGAATGCAGAATCAGCTTGAGTTCATCACGGCTGTAGTGGTGCTCATGGTGCGGCCCTGGCTCGCCCTGACCGGCCACGCGCAGGATGGCGTTGGCGCTGGCGTTAAGCAGGAAGATCGCCGGGTACATCGCCCAGTAAAACAGGTACAGCGGCGCAGCCGTCCACAGCGACAGCAGCTCGGGTTTGCGGATGGCCCACGACTTGGGCGCGAGTTCGCCAATCACGATATGCAGGTAGGAAATGATAAAGAACGCGGTGAAGAAGGCGATGCCATGCACCAGCTTCGGCGACTCGATGCCGATAGCGGCCAGCAGCGGTTCGAGCAGGTGAGCAAAGGCCGGTTCGCCCACCCAGCCAAGGCCGAGGGAGGCTAGGGTAATACCCAGCTGGCAGGCGGAGAGGTAGGCGTCGAGCTGGTTGTGCACGGTGCGCAGGATATGCCCGCGCCAGCCATTCTTGGCGGCCAGGGCTTCAACCTTGGTGGCTCGCAGCTTGACGATGGCGAACTCGGCGGCGACGAAGAAACCGTTGAGCAAGACCAGAAACAGGGCAAATAAAACCAGGCCGAAATCGGCGAAGTAAGTGGCAGCGGTATAACTTGGGGAGGGGTCCATACAGGGTTCAGGTAGTGGATGAGGGCTAAAGGGTGGGGGCTGGCCAGCGGCTTTGCAAGTGGGGCGCAGCTACTGACCGCGGCGCACCATCTGCAGGGTCGGGAAATGGCAGGTAAAAGTGCTGCCCTTGCCGAGCTGGCTGGCGATGTCCAAGCGCGCGCGGTGGCGTAGCAGCACATGCTTGACGATGGCCAGGCCCAGGCCGGTGCCGCCAGTGTTGCTGGCACGGCTGGAGTCGACGCGGTAAAAACGCTCGGTCAGGCGCGGCAGGTGCTTGCCTTCGATGCCCAGGCCGGTGTCCTGCACGCTGAGGTGCGCACCCTGTTCATCACTCCACCAGCGCACATGGATTTCACCTTCGTCCGGGGTGTATTTAACCGCGTTGAACACCAGGTTGGAGAAGGCGCTGCGCAGCTCGGTTTCGCTGCCTTTGAGCTTGAGGTGCGGGTCCGCCTCCAGGCTGATGCGGTGGTGGCGCTCGCCGGACAGCGCCAGGGCATCGTTTTTGATGCTCAGCAGCAGCAGGTCAACCGCGACCGGCTGGTTGTCCGAGGGGTAGTCGGTGGCTTCCAGTTTGGCCAGCAACAGCAGGTCGTTGAGCAGGTTCTGCATACGTCCGCCTTGTTGCTGCATCTGTTGCAGCGCGCGCAGCCAGCGCGGATTAACCTCCTCGACGTTATCCAGCAGGGTTTCCAGGTAGCCGCTGATCACCGTCAAGGGGGTGCGCAGTTCGTGGGAGACGTTGGCGACGAAGTCTTTGCGCATTTGCTCCAGCTGGTGCAGTCGGGTGACATCACGCACCAGCATCAGGTGCTCGCGGTTGCCGTAGCGGGTGATGTGGAATTGCAGGCGCAGGTGGTTAGCGACCGGCGATGGCAGTTCCAGCGGCTCGTTGTAATTGTGGTTCTCGAAATAGTCGATAAAGCGTGGGTCGCGCAGCAGGTTGGTGATCTGCTGGCCGCTGTCTTGCGGGGTTTTCAGGCCCAGGAGTTTCTCCGCGGCGATGTTCCACCATTCCAGGTTGCCGTCGCGGTCGAGCATGATCACCGCATCTTTCAGCGCCGCAGTGGACTCTTGCACGCGGTCGATTACCGCTTGCAGGCGGCTGCGGACTTTTTGGTCGCGGCGTTGCAGGTGATAGATATTATCGAACACCTCACCCCACAGGCCGTGGCCTTCAGGTGGCGCTTCATCGGGCTGGCGGGTGCGCAGCCATTTGTGCAGGCGCAGCAGTTGTTGCAGATGCCAGCCGAGATAGCCGGCCAGGCCGAGCACCAAGGCCCAGGCGTATTCGCCGGTGATCAAGCCGAGCAGCAGGCAAACGCCAACCAGCAGCAACAATTGGCGTATCAGGGTGGCGCGCCAGTCTTGGTTCAATGAAACCTCATCCGCCAATCAATCCGTGGTTGCCAGGTGCGGGTAGTGGCGCGGCCTAGCTTTTGGTGGAGAAACGGTAACCGGTGCCACGTACGGTTTGCACCAGGCTCTCGTAAACCTCGCCGAGGGCTTTGCGCAGGCGGCGAATGTGCACATCGACCGTGCGCTCCTCAACGTAGACATTGCCGCCCCAGACCTGATCAAGCAACTGGCCACGGGTATACGCGCGCTCCTGGTGGGTCATAAAAAACTGCAGCAAGCGGTATTCGGTAGGGCCCATTTCGGCGGGTTTGCCGTCGATGGTCACGCGATGGCTGACCGGGTCCAGCAGCAGGCCGCCGACTTCGATTGGCCCTTCGTTGTCGATTGGCCCGGCGCGGCGCAGCACGGCTTTCAGGCGTGCGACCAGCTCGCGTGGGGAAAACGGCTTGGTGATGTAGTCATCGGCACCGACTTCCAGGCCCTGGATTTTGTTGTCTTCTTCGCCTTTGGCGGTGAGCATGATGATCGGGATATCGCCGGTCAGCTCATCGCGCTTGAGGCGGCGCGCCAGTTCGATGCCGCTGGTACCGGGCAGCATCCAGTCGAGCAGAATCAGGTCGGGCTTGCGGTCGACGATGATGGCGTGGGCTTGCTGGGTGTTCTCCGCTTCCAGGCATTCGTAGCCGGCCATCTCCAGGGCCACGACGATCATTTCACGGATTGGTGCTTCGTCATCGACGATCAGGATGTTCTTGCCAACCATGGATCAAACCTCAAGTCATCTCGCAGTAATGGACTGCATTAGATAACGGAATTATTGCAGCCATATGACAGCTGCGCGTCATGGCCCAGCTCCGCCGTCCCCTTAGGGTCGGTTTCACTGCTCAGCGGCCCATCTTAGCCGCGCAAGGCGTAGTCGAGGACCAGGCCGATAAAGATCGCCAGCCCCGCCCAGTGGTTGTGCAAAAAAGCATTAAAGCAGGCCAGCGGCTCACGCTTGCGGGTCTTGTGATATTGCCAGGCAAAGCAGCCTGCCGCCGCCAGCAGACCGAGGTGGAAGTACAGGCCCAGCTCAAAACGCGCACCTGCGAGCAGTAGACAGAGCAGCGCCAGGCCTTGCAGGGTCAGGATGATCAGGCGGTCGGCATCGCCAAACAGAATGGCGGTGGATTTCACCCCGATCTTCAGGTCGTCGTCGCGATCAGCCATGGCGTAGTAGGTGTCGTAGGCCACCGTCCACAACAGGTTGGCGATGTACAACAGCCAGGCCTCGGGTGGCAGGCTGCCGGTTTCGGCAGTAAAGGCCATGGGCATGCCCCAGGAAAACGCCGCGCCCAGCACCACTTGCGGGTAAAAGGTGTAGCGCTTCATAAAGGGGTAGCACGCGGCCAGTGCCAGGCCGCCAAACGACAGCCAGATGGTCGTGGCATTGGTAAACAGCACCAGCACAAAGCTCAGCGCCACCAGCACGGCGAACAGGGTCAGCGCTTCACGCGGCTGTACCTTGCCGCTGGCCAGCGGCCGCGCTTGAGTGCGGCTGACGTGGCCGTCGATGTTGCGATCGGCGTAGTCATTGATCACGCAGCCGGCGGCGCGCATCAGGAATACCCCGACGACGAAGATAAACAGGTTCTTCGCGCTCGGTACGCCTTCGGCCGCTACCCACAAGGCCCACAGGGTTGGCCACAGCAGCAGGTAAATGCCGATGGGTTTGTCCAGGCGCATCAGCTGGATAAAGTCCCAGGTGCGCGGGTGCAGGCGGTTGAGCGAGTGCAGCAGGCGGGTATACATCGGGCGCGTCTCCGTGCGGGTTGCGCGGATTATACGGAGTCGGCGCGCGGGATGGGGCCAGGGTTGAACTGTAGGCTGGGTTGAGCATAGCGATTACCCATGCGTACGGGTGGCGCTGCTTATTGATGGGTTACGCCTGCGGCTAACCCATCCTACGGCTCAATGGCCGCTGCCGCCCAGAAGGCTGGCAAGAACACTTCGGCCACCAGCACGTTCAGCGCGCCACGGCTGAAGCACGAACGGCGCGCCCACAAGTCTTCACTGCGCACCTGTTCCGGCAGCCAAGCGGCCGGATAGTGGCAGGCCTGTAAGGGGCCGCGGGCGAAGGCGCGGTCGCTGAACAGCAATTCGCCAAGCGAACGGCTGCCGAGCTGATCAAGGCCCAAGCCGGAATCTTCTAGCGCGCGGCGCGCCGCCACGCTGCGGGCGAACACCCACGGCTGCAGATGACCGCGCAGGAACACCTCACGCACCCAGCCCTGGCTGCCTGCGGCGACATTCAGTGCGGCGCACTCATCATCGCGCAGGGCCTGCCAGCCTTCGCTCAGCGGTAATACGCTGAAGTGCTTGGCTGACAGCTCGACCAGGCGTTGGGTGAGCGAGTCCTGGTTGACGAACAACCAGCCGTAAACGCCTGCCGCCGGTGGCGGTTGCAATTGGCTGGCGCTCAGCCAGCGCGGCGGGTAAGCGAGGGGAACGTCGGGCACGGTGGCAAGTCACCAGAAATGAAAGCGCGCGAGTGTAACAAATGCCCGTGCGCATCCAGATGCCTGCCGGGCTTAATCTTAAGCCTGCGTGCGGGGGCCTATGCCCAGCCTTCAAGGCGCATGGTCGCCCGCACCAGGCGTTGCTCTTCCTCTTCAATTTCCTTGAGGTTGTCGCGGATGCTGTGGATGTGTTCGCGCGCCGCGCGCTGAGCCTGCTCGGGCAGGCGCTCGATGACCGCGTGGTAGAGCCGTGTGTGTTGGCGGTCGATCTGACGTTTCTGCATTGGCCGGTGGTAGAGGTTGTTCACCGAGGCAAACACCGTGCTCAGCATCAGGTCGGTCAACGATTGCAGGGTGTGCAGCAGCACCGGATTGTGTGAGGCCTCGCAGATCGCCAGGTGGAAGGCATGGTCGAGGCGCGCATGCTCGCGCGGGTCAACCGGCACGACCTGGCTGTGTGCGGCGAGCATTTCTTCGTAACGCCGGGTGAGCAGGACGAAGTCCGCGTCGGTGCCGCGCAAGGCGGCCAGGCGCGCCGATTCGGCTTCCAGCAGGGCGCGCACTTCCAGTAGGTCGAAGAGGGTGCGCGGCTGCGAGTTGAACAGGTGCATCAGCGGACTGCTGTCACGCGGGCCGTTCAACGTGGCGACGCGCGAGTCGCGCCCCTGAGTGGTTTCGATGATGCCGCGGCCGCGCAGCACTTTTAGTCCTTCACGCAGGGCCGAACGGGAGATGCCGAGTTTCTCGCACAGACGGCGCTCCGAAGGCAGCGCCTGCCCGACCTTGAGCACGCCATCGACGATCAAACGCTCGATCCGTTCAGCGACCACATCGCTGACCTGGCGACGTGTTTCGTGGGTTTTTTCGGGCATATCCATACTCCGATTAACTGGTAGGACCAATTTTAACGGCTTGATCGCTAGGCCATCAAGATCATGGGCTAATCCATAGGCTGTAGGGCATTAGGCGACATTGTACATCGCTAGTACTTTGAATAACTGGTCATACCAGTGGCTGAAGCAATAGACGCTTGACGTTTAAGGCACTACATATAGGCCACAACTAAGCAGACCGGGTCGCTACCGGTGTTGCACACAGACAACGTCACGCGAGAAAGCCTGCCATGAGTATTCTGTACGACGAGCGCGTTGATGGGGCATTGCCCAAGGTCGATAAGTCAGCGCTGCTGGCTGAGCTGCGTGAGCTGCTTCCGGATATGGAAGTGCTGCACACCCAGGAAGACCTCAAGCCCTACGAGTGCGATGGGCTCTCGGCCTACACCACCACGCCCATGCTGGTGGTATTGCCTGAGCACATTGAACAAGTCGAGCGCCTGCTCAAACTCTGTTATCAGCGCAATGTCCCCGTGGTCGCACGCGGCGCCGGCACGGGCCTGTCGGGCGGTGCCTTACCCTTGACCCAAGGCGTACTGCTGGTCATGGCGCGCTTCAAGCACATCCTTGAAGTCAACCCGGAAGGACGTTTTGCGCGAGTTCAGCCTGGCGTGCGCAATCTGGCGATTTCCCAAGCCGCTGCACCCTATGACCTGTATTACGCACCGGACCCGTCCTCGCAGATCGCCTGTTCGATCGGCGGTAACGTTGCCGAGAACGCCGGTGGTGTGCACTGCCTGAAATACGGCCTGACCGTGCACAACCTGCTCAAGGTGGAAATTCTCACGGTCGAAGGCGAGCGCATGACCCTGGGCAGCGATGCCCTGGATTCGCCCGGCTTCGACCTGCTCGCCTTGTTCACCGGCTCCGAAGGCATGCTTGGGATCATCACCGAAGTCACGGTCAAACTGCTGCCCAAGCCGCAGGTGGCGAAAGTGCTGCTCGCCAGCTTTGACTCGGTAGAGAAAGCCGGCCGTGCGGTGGGTGAAATCATCGCTGCGGGCATCATCCCCGGCGGCCTGGAGATGATGGACAACCTGGCGATTCGCGCCGCTGAAGACTTTATTCACGCCGGCTACCCGGTGGACGCAGAAGCCATCCTGCTGTGTGAACTGGATGGCGTCGAAGCTGACGTGCATGACGAGTGCGACCGGGTTAAGGCCGTGCTGATTCAGGCCGGGGCTACCGAAGTGCGGCTGGCCCGCGATGAGGCCGAGCGCGTTAAGTTCTGGGCTGGTCGCAAGAATGCCTTCCCTGCGGTCGGGCGGATCTCGCCGGATTATTACTGCATGGATGGCACCATCCCGCGCCGCGAGCTGCCGGGGGTGCTCAAAGGCATCAGCGAGCTGTCCGAAGAATTTGGCCTGCGCGTGGCCAACGTATTCCATGCCGGTGACGGCAACATGCACCCGCTGATCCTGTTTGATGCCAACCAGCCCGGCGAGCTGGAGCGCGCTGAGGCTTTGGGCGGCAAGATCCTCGAACTCTGCGTCAAGGTCGGTGGCAGCATCACCGGCGAACACGGCGTGGGCCGCGAGAAGATCAATCAGATGTGCGCCCAGTTCAACAGTGACGAGCTGACCCTGTTCCACGCGGTGAAAGCGGCCTTCGATCCGAGTGGCCTGCTCAACCCCGGTAAGAACATTCCGACCCTGCACCGCTGCGCCGAATTCGGCTCCATGCACGTGCACCACGGCAAGCTGCCTTTCCCTGAACTGGAGCGTTTCTGATGGTTATGCGTCACGACTTCGATGCCAGTGCGGCGCTGCTGGAACAAGTCAATCACGCCCTCAACAGCTCAACTGCGCTGCGCATTCAGGGCGGCAACAGCAAGGCGTTTCTCGGTCGCAAGGTCGAGGGCGAAGTGCTCGATACCCGTGCCCATCGCGGCATCGTCAGCTATGACCCAACCGAGCTGGTGATTACTGCGCGTGCCGGTACGCCGCTGGCTGAGCTGGAAGCGGTATTGGACGAAGCGGGGCAGATGCTCACCTGCGAGCCTGCGCAATACGGCGGAGCGGCGACCCTGGGCGGCATGGTTGCTGCCGGTTTGTCGGGCCCGCGCCGGCCGTGGTCCGGTGCGGTGCGCGACCTGGTCCTGGGCACGCGCTTGATCACTGGCATGGGCAAGCACCTGCGCTTTGGTGGTGAGGTGATGAAGAACGTCGCCGGCTACGACCTGTCGCGCCTGCTCGCCGGCAGCTTTGGCTGCCTGGGGGTGATCACCGAGGTGTCGCTCAAGGTGCTGCCCAAGCCGCGCCAGTGCCTCAGCCTGCGTTTGGAAATGGACGCCGGCTTTGCCCTGCAAAAACTCGCCGAGTGGGGCCAGCAGCCGATCCCGCTGAGTGCTGCCAGCCATGATGGTCAGGCCTTGCACCTGCGCCTGGAAGGCGGCGAAGGCTCGGTGGCCGCGGCCCGTGAGCGCCTCGGCGGTGAACTGCTGGAGAGCGCTTACTGGGCGGGCCTGCGGGAGCAGCGCCTGGACTTCTTCGCGGATCCACGGTCGCTGTGGCGTTTGTCCGTGCCGAGCCACACCGGCGTGCTGGCGCTGCCCGGCGAACAGCTGATCGATTGGGGCGGCGCGCAGCGCTGGCTGAAATCCGATGCCGATGCGGCGTTGATTCGCCAAAGCGTTGCCGCAGTTGGTGGGCACGCCACCTGCTTCACCGCTGGCCACTGCGACAGCCCGTTCCAGCCGCTGGCCGCGCCGCTGTTGCGCTATCACCGCCAGCTGAAAACCCAGCTCGACCCCCAGGGGATCTTCAACCCTGGCCGCATGTATTCCGAGGTATAAGCCGTGCAGACCAACCTGAGTGAACACGCCAAAAGTCTGCCGCGCGCCGAGGAAGCCGAAAGCATCCTGCGCAGTTGCGTGCATTGCGGCTTCTGCAACGCCACCTGCCCGACCTATCAGCTGCTCGGCGACGAGCTGGATGGGCCGCGCGGGCGTATCTACCTGATCAAGCAGGTGCTCGAAGGTAACGAAGTTACCGCCAAGACCCAGCTGCACCTGGACCGCTGCCTGACCTGTCGCAACTGTGAAACCACCTGCCCGTCGGGTGTGCAGTACCACAACCTGCTAGACATTGGCCGCGCCGTGGTCGATGCCGCCGTGCCGCGTCCACTGGCCCAGCGCGTATTGCGCGAAAGCCTGCGTGCGGTGGTGCCGAACGCCACCCTGTTCAAAGGCCTGACCCAGGTCGGCCAAATGTTCCGCCCGCTATTGCCGGCCAGTCTCAAGGCCAAGTTGCCCCGCGCTGTGAGTGCCGCCAAGCCCCGCCCCGAACCGCGTCATGCGCGCCGTGTGCTGATGCTGGAAGGCTGCGTGCAGCCTGGCCTGGCGCCCAATACCAACGCCGCCACAGCGCGGGTGCTCGATCGCCTGAAGATCAGCGTCACGCCGATCCATGAGGCCGGGTGCTGCGGCGCGGTGGATTACCACCTCAACGCCCAAGAGCAAGGCTTGCAGCGTGCGCGGAAAAATATCGACGCCTGGTGGCCCGCCATTGAGCAGGGCGCCGAGGCCATCGTGCAAACCGCCAGCGGCTGCGGTGCCTTCGTCAAAGACTACGGCCACATGCTGGCGCAAGACCCGGCCTATGCCGAGAAGGCCAAGCGCGTCAGCGCCCTGGCCAAAGACCTGATTGAGGTGCTCAGCGCCGAACCGCTGGAGCAACTCGGTGTGCTCGCCGACAAGCGCCTGGCGTTCCATTGCCCCTGCACCTTGCAGCATGCACAGAAGCTCGGCGGCGCCGTTGAGGGCGTACTCGGGCGTCTCGGCTTTGGCCTTACGGCCGTGCCCGACAGCCACCTGTGCTGCGGCTCGGCGGGGACCTATTCGCTGACCCAGCCGGAGCTGTCCAAGCAGCTGCGCGACAACAAAATGAATGCCCTGGAAAGCGGCAACCCGGAGGTGATCGTCACCGCTAACATCGGTTGCCAAACCCACCTCGACGGTGCCGGCCGCACGCCTGTGCGGCACTGGATCGAAATCGTCGAAGAAGCCCTGAATTAACCGGAGAACATTATGCAAACCAAAGCCGTACTGAGCCAAACCGAAGTCAGCCGCATTCTTGCTGGCGCCCGTGCCGAAGCCGAAAAAAACCAGTGGGCGGTGAGCATCAGCGTGGTCGATGACGGCGGCCACCCGTTGGGCTTCGAACGTCTCGACGGTTGCGCGCCGATCGGTGCCTACATTTCCACTGAAAAAGCCCGCAGTGCAGCCCTCGGTCGTCGTGAAACCAAAGGGTTTGAGGACATGGTCAATGGCGGGCGTACGGCATTCCTGTCCGCGCCGCTGGTGACCTCGCTGGAAGGCGGCGTGCCGGTGATCGTTGACGGTCAGGTGGTCGGCGCAGTGGGTGTTTCCGGGGTCAAGGCTGAGCAAGATGCACAAGTGGCCAAAGCCGGTATCGCCGCACTGGGCTGACGGGCTGTTGAGGCGGTTCCTGAGTGACCGCGCTGGCGCCTAGCGCCGCACATGTAGTGATTTTAGGAGAGTGAAAATGACCGATCGCGTGAACTGCCAGCGCCTGCAAGTGGCCGCCAATCTGCAACGTTTTGTCGACGAGGAAGTGCTGCCAGGTAGCGGCATCGAGCGCGAGGCGTTCTGGGCCGGTTTTGACGCCCTGGTACATGACCTTGCGCCGTTGAATCGGGCCTTGCTGGCCGAGCGTGATGCGCTGCAGGTAAAGCTGGACAGCTGGCACCGTGAGCACCCGGGCCCAGTGAGCGACATGTCGGCTTACCGCGCCTTCCTCGAATCCATCGGTTACCTGTTGCCGCAGCCGGACAGCGTGCAGGCCAGCACCGCTAACGTCGACAGCGAAATCAGCAGCCAGGCTGGCCCGCAGCTGGTGGTGCCGGTG
>JAWWDH010000081.1:0-10606 GCA_033720015.1 Pseudomonas sp. | reverse complement strand
GGAACGGGCCAGGGTACCCACGGCGGAGATGATGTCGCCCATGTCCCAGGTTTTCACTGCGGCCAGGGTTTCTTCGGACAGGGTCTTGCGGTTGACGTAGACCTGAATCCGCCCGGTCATGTCTTGCAGCACCATAAACGAGCCACGGTTGAGCATGATGCGCCCGGCCACCTTGACCGGAATCGCGGCCTCGGCCAGCTCTTCCTTAGTCCTCTCAGCGTACTGTTTCTGCAGGTCGGCACAGTAGCAGTCACGGCGAAAATCGTTAGGGAAGGCATTGCCCTGCGCACGGATGGCAGCAAGCTTTTCTTTGCGCTGGGCAATCAGCTTGTTTTCTTCCTGTTGCAGTTCGTGTTGGTCGAGTTGTTGGTCGCTCATGGTCGTTCGTCTGTCCTGTAAATCGTTGGTTGGGCACGGGCCCGGCGGGTGGTTGGGCGGTGCGTGACGCACCCCAACTGGCCTAAAACCATCACGCGGCGGTTAGAGCCCCTGCTTCAGGCTCGCCACCAGGTATTCGTCGATATCGCCGTCGAGCACTTTGTCGCAGTCACTGCGCTCGATGTTGGTACGCAGATCCTTGATCCGCGAGGCATCGAGTACATAGGAGCGAATCTGGTGACCCCAGCCGATATCCGACTTGGTGTCTTCCAGCGCCTGGGAGGCTTCGCGGCGTTTCTGCATTTCCGGCTCGTACAACTTGGCCCGCAACATTTTCATCGCGGTATCGCGGTTGGCGTGCTGGGAGCGTTCGTTCTGGCAGCTGACCACGGTATTGGTCGGTACGTGGGTGATACGCACCGCCGAGTCGGTGGTGTTTACGTGCTGACCGCCCGCGCCCGAGGAGCGGTAGGTGTCGGTGCGCAGATCCGCCGGATTGATGTCGATTTCAATGTTGTCATCGATTTCCGGCGAGACGAACACCGCGGTAAACGAGGTGTGGCGACGGTTGCCGGAGTCAAACGGGCTCTTGCGCACCAGGCGGTGTACGCCAATCTCGGTGCGCAGCCAGCCATAGGCGTACTCGCCCTTGATGTGCAGGGTCGCGCCCTTGATCCCGGCCACTTCGCCAGCGGACAGTTCCATGATGGTCGCGTCAAAGCCGCGCTTGTCGGCCCAGCGCAGGTACATGCGCAGCAGGATGTTGGCCCAGTCCTGAGCCTCGGTACCGCCGGAGCCGGCCTGGATATCCAGGTAGGCGTTGTTGGGGTCCATCTCGCCACGGAACATACGGCGGAATTCGAGCTTTTCGAGGATGTCGCGCAAGCGCTCGACCTCGGCCGCCACGTCATCAACAGCCGCTTGATCGCCTTCTTCAGCGGCCATTTCCAGCAGATCACGTGAGTCACCCAAGCTGCCGTGCAGGTCATCCAGGGTGTCGACGATCAGCGCCAGCGAGGCACGCTCGCGGCCAAGATTCTGCGCGTATTCAGGGTTATTCCAGACGTTGGGGTCTTCGAGCTCGCGGTTTACTTCGACCAGGCGATCATGTTTGTGATCGTAGTCAAAGATACCCCCGAATGGTTTGGGTGCGCTCGGACAGGTCCTTGATGCTGTTGAGGATCGGGTTGATTTCCATGGCGTTCAGCACTCGCAGGCGATTGAGGTGTACAGCGGCCTTGTGCGGTCCGACCAGCAAGCCTCACGGCTACTGAGCGGACACGGCAACCTGACCGTGGCCCCGAAGTTTTAGAAAAGCCGGCGAGTATACCCCAGTCAACGCGCTGCTGGCAGCCCACGACGAATGCCGTCCGGCTGGATAGCCTCATCCAAATCCAGTGCACCGCGCCTTATTCAGGCCCGGCAACGCCCACTTGGTTACGCCCATTCTGCTTGGCCAGGTACAGGCCACGGTCGGCCAGTTCGACCAGATCGGTAGGAGCCATATCGCTCCGCGGCGTGAGCGTGGCAACACCCAGGCTGATGGTGACGCTGGAATCCCGGGTCGGCTGCACATGGGGAATCGCCAACGCCTGCACGCAAAGCCGGACCTTCTCGGCCAGTAAACGCGCGCCCCCACGCGAGGTGCCCGGCAGGATCATGACGAACTCTTCCCCGCCATAACGCGCGGCCAGGTCCGAAGAACGGCTGCACATTTCGCCCAGGCAAGTGGCCACTCGGCGCAGGGTTTCATCCCCCTCCACATGGCCAAAGCGATCATTGAAAGCCTTGAAGTAATCGACATCAATCATCAGCAGCGACAATTCGCTTTGCTCGCGCAGCGCGCGTGCCCACTCACTGTTCAGGCAATCATCAAAATGCCGACGATTGGCCAGGCCTGTCAGCCCGTCAGACCTCATCAAGCGCTGCAACACCAGATTGGCTTCCAGCAACTGCTGCTGACTTTCACGCAACGCACGGAAGGCTTCATCACGCTGCTGCATGGCCAAGTAAGAGCGTGAGTGGTAACGAATGCGCGCCACCAGCTCAATCACATCGGGCAGCTTGACCAGATAGTCGTTGGCCCCGCGGGAGAAAGCCATGCTCTTGACCTTGGGGTCTTCCTTGGTCGACAGCACGATAATCGGCACATCCTGCAGGGCGCTGCGGCTACGGTACTGATTCAACAAATCAAGGCCGTCCATCCCAGGCATGACCAGGTCTTGCAGGATAACCGTTGGTTTGATCTGTTCTGCCAGACTGACGGCCTGCAGAGGATCAGAACAGAAATGGAAAGAAATATTCGCCTCAGTCGCCAAGGCCCTCCGCACAGCCTCACCAATCATCGCCTGATCATCGACCAGTAAGACCATCAACGGAGCCGATACCGATGCACCCTCCTGAGCACCGTAAAACTGAGGATCACTGCGCATACCACTTACTCCAGGCGTATTGCCCTTAACTGTCATAAACCCTGCAACATCCGACACCACTTAACCCTCTCCAGCTGTTAATCAAACAGCGCCACGAGACGCCGGCCAATCTCGGCCAACGGTAAAATTTCCACTGCAGCGTCAAGCTGCGCAGCCGCTTTGGGCATGCCATACACCGCACAACTGGCCTGATCCTGGGCGATGGTCATAAAACCACCCTGGCGCATATTCAGTAACCCCTGAGCTCCATCGCGGCCCATGCCGGTAAGCAATACGCCAATCGAGTCGCCCTTCCAGTTGGTCACCACGCTGTCAAAAAACACATCGATCGACGGCCGATAAATATGCGCACTGGGCTCGGCGCTGTAGGTCAGCTCGCCATTGCGCTGCAGGATCAGATGATCGTTACTGCCCGCCAGCAACACACTCCCAGGCTGCGGCACATCTCCCATGCGGGCCAAACGTACCGGCAGCGGTGACTCGCTGGCCAACCATTGCGCCATGCCGGCAGCGAAGGTCTCATCCACGTGCTGCACCAGCACGATGGCGGCGGGGAAATTTGCTGGCAGTTGCTTGAGCAACTCGACTAATGAGGCTGGCCCCCCCGCCGACGCGCCAATGACCACCAGACGCTGACGGCCACTGCGGTTCTCACGCTGGCTCGGCTCGGGGGCTTTACTGGCAACTTTCTGCCCCAACAGCAGGCCCAAATTATGGATCTTGCGCAACAGCGTGACTGCATCCGGTAACTGTGCCGCGCCCAACGCCGGCGTCGCGACTACATCCAGCGCGCCATGCCCCATGGCCTCGAACACACGGCTAACATGGCGCTCGACATCCGAGGTAACGATCAAGATGGCGCACGGGGTCTGGGCCATGATCTGCCGGGTGGCTTCGACGCCATCCATCTCAGGCATCAGTAAATCCATCAGCAGCAGGTCCGGAGTGTCTTCGCGACAGCGCTGCACAGCTTCCACACCACTGCCCGCCACCCAGACCACCTGATGTTCGGGGGCGCGCGCCAACGCACGGCGTAACGCCTCCACTGCCAGCGGCATATCGTTGACTATTCCGATTCTCATCCCTGTGCCTCGCCTATTAATACCTGCACCGCATCAAGCAGTGCTTCGTCATGAAAGCTGGCCTTGGCCAGGTAGTAATCCGCGCCGGCATCCAGCCCACGGCGGCGGTCTTCCTCACGATCCTTATAAGACACCACCATCACCGGCAACGTGCGCAGACGGCTATCACGGCGCAGTAACGTCACCAGCTCGATACCGTCCATGCGCGGCATGTCGATATCGGTAATCAACAAATCAAAGTGTTCGTCACGCAGCGCATTCCAGCCATCCATACCGTCCACGGCGACCGCTACGTCGTAGCCACGACTGAGCAACAGCTTGCGCTCAAGTTCGCGCACTGTCAGGGAGTCATCGACCACCAGCACACGCTTACGTGCCGCCTCCTGAGCGCCTTGGCGGCGTCGATCAACGCGCTCGAGCTGACCGCTACTCAGGAGCTTGGCAATTGAGCTGAATAAGTCTTCAACATCCAGAATAAGTACCGGCGAGCCGTCATCCAGCAAGGCGCCGGCCGCCACATCGCGAACTTTGCCCAGCCGGGCATCAAGCGGCATGACCACCAAGGTGCGCTCGCCAATAAAGCGTTCCACGGCAATGCCGTAGAGGTTCTCGCGCTCGCGTATCAACACCAGTGGAATGCCGGCGTCTTCAGTACGTCCCTCGGGACGTTGCAATAACTGACTGGCGGAAATAAGGCTGACATGCCGATCGCCGTGCCAGAAGTGCTGACGGCCTTCTAGCTGCACCACATCCTCTGCGCTCACCCGCAACATGTGCTCGATATGCGCCAAGGGGAAGGCATAGGCTTCACCGGCAACCTCCACCACCAGGCTACGCACCACTGACAGCGTCAGCGGCACTTGCAGGATGAAGGTACTGCCCTCGCCGCGACGATGCTCCAGGCGCACGCTGCCGCGCAATTGGCGCAACTCGTGTTGCACCGCATCGAGCCCAACCCCACGCCCGGACACCTCGGTGACCTGCTCACGCAGGCTGAACCCCGGCAAGAACAGAAAAGCCAGCAGTTCGTCTTCGCTAAGACTGCTGGCTGTCTCTACGCTGGCAAATTTACGTGCAACGACCACCTCTCGCAGGCGTTCCACGTCGACCCCGGCGCCGTCATCACTGAGTTCCAGCACCAGCATGCCGGCACGATGACGCGCCCGCAGCAGCAGTCGCCCCTCCGGTGCCTTACCCTTGCGCACACGCAACTCGGACGGCTCAATGCCGTGGTCAACCGCATTACGCAGCAGGTGGGTTAACGGCGCATCCAGGCGCTCAAGCACATCGCGGTCAACTTGCGTGGCCTCCCCTTCAACGTCCAGACGCACCTGTTTCCCGAGAGAGCGGCCCAAATCACGCACCATCCGCGCGCGCCCAACCAGCCCATCGGCCAGCGGGCGCATACGCGAAGCCAGCGCGGCATCGTAGAGTGAGCGACTGCGCAGGCCGCCCTCCCAGACAAACTCTTCAAAGGCATCGGAATGCACCTGCAGCAACTGCTGGCACTCGGCCAATTGCGCCCTGGTTTCCTCCAGCAACGCTTGCGCCTGTGGCTCTAGATCACTGCTCAGGGTTAAATCGCGCACGCTATCCAAGGTCCGTCGTAGCGCTGACTGCTGGCGCTTGAGCCGTTGCAACGAGTCGGTCAGCGGTTGGATCCGCTGAAACTCGACCAGCGCTTTACCCGACATATCCAATAAGTGATCAAGTCGCTCAGCCGAAACCCGAAGAACACGTTCGCGGCCATCCTCCAGCGGCTCCTCGGCAGGCTGTTGCGCTGCAACCGGCGCGGGTATTGTTGCGTCCTGCAACACTGGCTCTGTTGCAGCCGCTCGCCCCAAAGCGGGCACCGCAATTGCCAGCTGATGTTCCAGCAAGGCCACCAGTTGCTCAATCCGCTCGGCCGGCGGGGCATCGGTAATAGACTGCGCGCCAACCCGGCGTAATAGGTCGGTGCCCTGCAGCAGCCCGTCGATCTGCTCAGGCTGTAACCGCAGCAGGCCTTCCTGCGCGGCAACTAGGAGGTCCTCCATGGCGTGGGCGACTTTAACGCCGTCATCCAAACCGACAATACGCGCCGCGCCTTTGAGCGAATGCGCCGCACGCATGCAGGTTTCCAACTGCCCCGCATGGTTGGGCTCGCGCTCCAACACCAATAAACCGGCATCCAGCACCTGGGCCTGGGCATCCGCCTCCATGCGATAGAGCTCCAGCAGCGAGGCATCCCTCATCTGATCGGGCGTCATGCGAAGCTCCTGCTCATGGCCTGCCGCAGCAGTTCATCATCGAGCTGGGTAATGCTGCGCCCCCGCCACTGAAACACACCGCTGGCAAACTGACTGACCGCCAGGCCGCCATCACGCACAGCCGGTCGCACACTGTGCAACGCAATAGCATGAATGCCCTCCACTTCGTCGACCGGCACCACCACTGGCCCGCCCTGCCCGGCCAAAATCAGCATGCGCGCAATCACGCGCTGACCCGAGGCCGGCGCAGTGCCTGCCGGAATACCTAGGAGTTCGCCAAGTGATAGGCAAGCCACCAGCGTGCCACGCACATTGCTCACGCCCAACAGGCTGCGTGAGCGCTGGTGGGGCAAGGAGTGAATCGGCATCTGCGCCACCACCTCGACCAGGCCGCGCGTTGCCAGCGCCAGCCATTCATCGGCAACCCGGAACAGCAGCAGCGAACAACGCTCAACGAGCGGCTCCTCTAAAATTTGCTCAACATCGTCCGGCTCTGACGCATAACGCTCAAGCAGGCGGATAGCGGCAGCGGCGTACACCTCACAATTGCGGCAGTGCACGTGTTCGCGTAAGCGCTCACAGCTCTTATCGCCCTGAACCCCAATACGGTTCCAGCAATCATCGATACCTGCGGCGCTCTCCGTCAGTATCACGTTATCGCTCATTGCGCTTCACTCCAGAGGGGCTCGCCCGGTTGGCCCGCTGCTGCAGACGCTTGGCACCGTCATGGTCACCCCGCGCTGCCAGCAGAGCGGCCAAGTGCACCAGGCTCTCAACATGTTCGGGTTCAAGGTAGAGCGCTTTGCGGTAGTAGCCTTGGGCAACATCGTCCAGGCCCGCCATGTCATTGAGCAGGCCCATCCAGTAAAACGTCTCGGCGCTGGGGCCGTGCGCCAGCAGATAACGCTCACAGCCCTGCAGTGCCTCGGCACTGCGTCCGGCATCGGCCAGCTGAGCAATTCTGCCCAGCGCACTGACTGCGTCGTCGAGCGGCGCAGCAGGCACGGCGGGGCGCACAGGAGGTGCAGGAGGTGCAGGCGCAGGACGGGGCGGACGAATAGGCGCAGGCGTGATCAAGCGCGGCGGTGCTTTCAAGACAGGTGCCGCCTCCGCACGCTGGAAGGCGAAGGTCAGCGGTGCACCCAGCGCTTGCATACCACGCAGGGTCAGCAAGCTGGCCTCAGCTGGCCCAACGAAGAAGGTGCCATCGGCGTGCAGCAAGCGCTGCAAGCCATCAAGCACCGCATGTTGCGTGGGGCGATCAAAGTAACTCAGCAGGTTGCGGCAGAAAATAAAATCGAAGGGGGCTTCGGCGCCCAGCACGTGGTTATCCATCAAGTTGCCGCAGCGCAGCTTGACCCGCTCGCGCACCCGCGCCTGCAACTGAAAGCCACTGCCAGTAGCGTCGAAATAACGCTCGCGAAAACGTAAATCCTGCCCCCGAAACGAATTGCGCCCGTAGAGCCCCAGGCGGGCCAACTCGACTACCTTGGCGCTGACGTCCAGCGCCTCGACCTGAAATGCCGCCGGGGCGAAGCCGGCATCCAGCAGGGCCATAACAATCGAATACGGCTCCTCACCACTGGAGCATGGCAGGCTGAGCACACGCAGCGGACGGCTGCCAGCCAGCGCGGCCTTGCGTTTGAGTGCCAAGTCGACCAATGCGACAAACGACTCCGGGTAGCGGAAAAACCAGGTTTCCGGCACCACAACCGCCTCGACCAGCGCTTGCTGCTCGGTCTTTGAGCGGTCTAAGTGCAACCAGTAATCAGCATCCACTGAAACGCCTAGGGCCTGCATACGCTGGCGAATCGCCCGCTCGATCACCAGCCGCCCAACCGACTCTGCCTCCAGGCCGATCAGCTGCTTCAGTAGGAGCTCCACCTGAGCAATCACGAGGCGGCGCCCGCATCCGGGAACAGCAGCGCGCAGACATCCGCAGGCAGCAACCCAGCAACCTCGATGCACTGCAGCAGCCCTTGAGGGGATTGCTGTACGCCACCCAGATAATGCGCTTCACCGGGGCCCAGCCCATAATCACGGAAGGCACTGGCCGGCAGGCGCAGGGTGTCGGTGGCTTTTTCCAAAATCAGGCCAAGCACGCGATTGGCCGGACGGTAATGCACCAGCACCAAGCGGGTACTTGCCAGTGCAGCAGCGGGCCGGCCACAGGCACGCACCAGCAGATCGATCACCGGCACCAATGCCCCACGGTATTCAAAGCCCCCGGCGACCCACGCAGGGGATTGCGGGAAGGCCTTCAGGCGGCGCAACGGCAGCACTTCCACCACCTCATGCACATCCAGCGCATAGCGGTCCTGATCCAGACTGAAGAGTAAATAAAGCCCGCCCACCTCGTGACTGAGAGAAGCCTGACCGGTACTCGGGCTGTCCATGTTCAGACCTTGAATCGGCTGACGCCGCTGCGCAGGCTACCGGCCACCTGGTTCAGCTCATCAATCGCGGCGCCAGCCTGGCGCAGCGAGTCAACCGTCTGCCCACTGGCTTCGCTCAGCTGCACCAGTGCCTGGTTAATCTGCTCGGCCCCGGTCGCCTGGGCTTGCATCCCCTCGTCCATCATCTGTACGCGAGGAGCCAAGGCCTGCACCTGATGAATGATCTGCGACAGCTGATCACCGACCTGAGTCATCTCGCTATTACCGCGGCGCACTTCTTCGGAGAATTTATCCATGCCCATGACCCCCGCCGACACCGCCGACTGGATCTCGCGCACCATCTGCTCGATGTCATAGGTGGCGACAGCGGTCTGATCGGCCAGACGCCGTACCTGAGTGGCGACAACGGCAAAGCCACGACCGTACTCGCCAGCCTTCTCGGCCTCAATCGCCGCGTTCAGGGACAGCAGGTTGGTCTGATCCGCCACTTTGACGATGGTGGTCACCACATGATTGATGTTGCCGGCTTTCTCATTGAGGATCGCCAGTTTGGCATTCACCACATCGGCCGCCCCCACCACATGACGCATCACATCTTCCATGCGCGCCAGCCCCAGCTGACCGGAGCCGGCGAGCACCGAGGTGTGTTCGGCAGTGCTAGAAACTTCACCCATGGTGCGCACCAGGTCGCGCGAAGTCGCGGCGATTTCACGCGAGGTCGCACCGATTTCCGTCGTCGTAGCGGCGGTTTCGGTGGCGGTGGCTTGTTGCTGCCGAGAGGTCGCCGCGATTTCGGTCAGCGATGTGGTCATCTGCACGGCCGAACGTTGCGCCTGGGCCACCAGACTCTTCAGCTCGTCGGCCATGCTGTTGAAGCCCTGCTCGATGGCGTTGAACTCATCACGCCGGCCCATATCAAGGCGCGCAGAAAGGTCGCCCGAGCCTAGTACTTTGAAGGTTTCAACCACCGTATCAATGGGCTGGCTAATCGCCCGTTGCAGGCTCACCGAACTCAGTACCGCGACCCCGAGAACAATCAGAACAGCCAGAACCAGGCTCAGTTTGATCAATCCGACATCCGTGACAATCAGTTGCACCGCCTGCTCGGCATATCGCTGATTCAGCTCGAACAATTGGGTCAATACAGCGCGCGCCTCCAGCCAGGCGGGGATCAGCTGCTCACGGCCAAAGGCGAAGGCCTCGCTATCGCGGCCAGCAGCAACCAGTTCAAGTAGCTGGGCATGCAGTTCTAGGTACTGATCACGCTTGACCAGAAAACGCTGCGCCTCAAGGCGCCCCTGCTCTGTGCTGATGGTGGCCTGGTAAGCCGCCCAGGTTTTATCCATTCCCTGAGTCAACGCGACAAAGGCCTCGCTCGACTCTGCAGCCGCGCGCTGCCTGGCCTCATCCGCCTGCCCGGTCATCAAGAGGCGCTGGCTTTCCAACAGGTGCTCAGACCAGGCCAGCCGCATCAACCCGGCCTGCTGCATACCCGGCGCAGCCGATGCGCGCACATTGATGGCCGCCTGTTCAACTGTGGCCAAGCGGTAATAGGCCGTGGCAGAAAGCAGCAAAAGGATAACCACCACAACCGAGAAGCTCGCGATGATGCGTTGCCGGACAGTCCAGTTCTTCACAATATTCCCCAATCGGTTAAACGCACCCGGCCAGCCACTGGCTGATCGCGTAAAAATGCTAGGACTCTAGAGTTTGCCTAAGCAAGCGGCAAGCATTGAAACAGCTGAGAACACAGAGGCGTTCTGCCTAATCCCGCGCGATTATTGACCAACTAGCAGCGCCTGACGCACCTGGCCGCGCAAATTCGCCCCGACCGCTGGCGCACGTAACCTGCAGAAAAACGGTTATTCGTCGGTTAACCGGCACAAAACGAGGCAAACAGCGGTCAGAATCACGCTTCACCACTGGCTGATCTATATTTGACGTCAGTAGGATGACACGACAGCCCTTAGGGTGTCCGACAAGGATGGCAGACACAACACTCTGCAACGGCAAAAGGCTAGCAATAGCCAACGCCGGAGACCTTGCATCATGCAGTTACGCGTCACCCG